>NZ_BAAHYK010000049.1:0-40032 GCF_054657595.1 Desulfocicer niacini | reverse complement strand
CAAACTCAGAATCTGGCATGAGAATCTTGAGACGTCTGGAAAAAAATTATGATGGAATCAGATCCGAAGTAACCCGGAAAAATTACATAAAAATATATCAAACAATGAGATACTTATCTGAAGACGTTACCGTTTTTTTAAATACAGCTCCAGGTAATTGACACGAAAATAGTTGTGCAAAAAGTGGGACACACCCACCTTTTTGGTCAACTTATTCTGAAAATTTTTGCCTTCATCTGGTTATTTTATTGTGGCACTTAACAATCGCTATCGGTTTTTATTTTTCAAACCATGCTGTGCCGACCGCATAACGAGCTTCGCAATAGTGTTAAGATCAAGATTGAAGGTATCGAGATAACCTCGCCGATGGATAAAGATAAGACCTTCAAAGCTTGCCCATATAACAAAAGTCATTTCCCATGGATCCCTTTCCTCTTCAAAATATATCGATCCATCTTTTATACCTTCAACTACCAATGTATGGGCAACAGACAGCGCTTCATATGAAAAAGTCTCTATTTTATCCTTTTGCGACTTTGAAAAATCAACCTGCTTAAATCCAAGATCCTGAAAAAGAAGAATATCAGAGTACTCGCTGTATTCGGTATAAAATTTTAGATAGGCACCATAAACGGATGCAATCTTTTCCAGCACAGTGCCCTCGATATCAGCACCCTTTCGCAGCAAACTCAGTAAAATTTGAAAGCCCTCTTCACAGATCCTGCCATAAATGTCGTCCTTTCCTTTAAAATAGAAATATATAGCGCCTGTAGACATCTGTGCATTTCTCGCAATTTCACGTACAGTTGCCCCGAAGTATCCTCTCTTTATAAACACCTTTCTTCCGGATTGTAAGATTCGTGCAATCCTCTCCTTTTTCTCCAATTTTTTTCTTTTCCGCACGGCCTCGTCCATATCTCTCTATCTCCCTATTATTTCCTATGAAAACAAACCATTAAACAGTTCGAACTAATTTCAAGTTACACATGACGTTCTTCACCAAAATGAAGATATTCGCATATTCGAAAAACATTTATAAAAACAGTGTTATTTTTTAACACAATGTTTGAGGATAAGATAAATACTTCCTTTTTGTCAAGAAAAATATAAAAATTATTAAACTCCCGAAATATGCCTCTGGTCGGGTCAAGTCACAACATGTTGGTGCGACACCAGGGCGCAGGATACCAACATCCAACCCTATCAGACAAAGGAGGAGCCCCTTGCAGGGCAAACGCATGATAAGATGCAAATGCTGTAACGCCTATTCCCCCAAATTAATGACAAAATTCTGTAACGCCCGTTTTTCATAAACCCCGGCGCCTTGTCCCGCCTATAAAAAAGAAAAAGTACCCCGCTTATCCCATCGCTTTTACAATCAATTCCATAAGAGTATAGTCTTTGTATAAACCTGAATCCTGGAGACTATTATGGTTAGACATTCACGGGGTAAAAGACCCTGTTGTATCTGTCGAAAATGGTTCAAGCCAAATGTTCGTCAGAAGGCTAGACAGATGACCTGGCCAATCCTGAGTGTATGAGTGAACGACATCGCAGGAAATGTGAAGAATGGAATAAAACCGATTCTAAAACCAATTATCTTGACAAAATAATAGAAGTTGCCCCAAAAAAAACGAAAAAGGAGGATGAATGCATTACAAATGGCAGTCAAGGCCCATCTTGCCCGATGAAATCCTCCTCAATGAATTTGGAAGACATCATGGCTCAAGCAACGGGATTTTTATGAACTGGGCAAGGCTCTGAACCCAGCATAACAGCTTTGCTGCCTATGTCAAAGCCCGTTGAGATATGGGAAAATTTCAGGCCTACCGGTTTATCCCTGTCTATCAGGTCGTAAACAATCTGTTCCCAATTGGAAACAAACTTCCTGTTAATGAGTCAAAAATTCGACCCTTGGTCAGGTTAAATCCCCTTGAACAACGGGCTGCATGGAAACGGTTTCTTGCCACCGGTAAGGAATTGACCGCGTTGAATATCAAAGTACTTATCCGTCCAAACAAGCCTTCACACAAAAATGATCCTGCCGATCAGACGGATATCTTCACCGATCTGGCAAAAGCCCCAGGTGATTGAATTGTATGATGCTGGTTCTCGGTATAAGAAGAAAATCAAAGAAAATGTATTTTGAAACCGAAATGCTGAATGGCTTTTCAGAGTTGCACTGACAGAGAAAAAAACAGTTGATATAAAAAAATAAAATTTTTATTGACATATATTAAATAACAGTGTTATGCATTATTTCATCGTTATTTAAAATTATAAAAAAGTATTGCCGAGCTCGTTTGGATTGATGTGGGCTGAAGCGCTGAAATGGGGCCCACTCTCTCTCCGTTTTCAACTTGTTTAAGCAAAAATCTATGATCGCAAATGCCGGTTGGATCTTGTAACTAGCTAATATATTGAAAAATAACTTTATTCAATTTTTATAGAATCGGCTAAAAACACGCAAAATGAGGTCATTTATGGTTGTTTTTTACCAGTTTTTCGCACAAATAGTTGAGGATGTCATGCGTAACAATTTGAATTTATTATTTATAAAATTCCAACGGCCATTTATCGTCATAAATTTTTAATATGGCGATAGCATCAGTTCAAGTGACTTGAATTATAATATAAAAGTGAAAATAAGCTATTTTGTACTATTTTAAATAACCCTAATTATTAATGCAATTTATCAAGAAAACAGGTTGGTGATGATGTTAAAAAATGAAGACAAATTCAATCTATTGAGCAATTTTACAGCGGGAGCCTATCGCGCAATTTACGAGATATACAGACAGGGCGATGAGAAAATGAAGGCGATGGTTCTTACCGCCTTGTCTGAATCCATGGAAGGTATTGAGGAGATAATCGACCTTTTAGGGGGCGACCGATCGCCTAAGGGGGTGGCGCAGGCAATGATGCTAACCGAGGATATTATCGGATGTGAGCCAAAAGGCGTTCTTTTGGCGGCTGACGAAAATGAGGCCATTCGACGCGTAGATCAGTGCCCATGGAGTGAAATTTATTCTTCCGACGGCGGTACCTGCAAATTAATAATGAAGGCGTTGGAATGTGCAATTGGAGAAAAGTACGAGCTCAGTATTGTTTGTGAGAAAACCTTGGCTGAAGGATCGGACTGCTGCATATGGAAAGTAAAAAAAGAAGCGAAAAAGGGTACAGATCGTGAATAAATTCGTTCAGGGGGTAAAAATAAATAGGCATATTTTTAAAAGGATATTGTCAATATTAAATGACGTTTTAATCCTTTCTACGGTCATTGGCCTTTGTTCAGTATGCACTGTGTGTGCGGGCTCAGATACGCTATCCGGGCAAAATAAAATAGTGTGCGACCATGATTTGTTTTTTGATGCACACATTTCTGAAAATAAAACAATATGGGTCTGTGGGCATTTCGGTAAAATTCTGAGATCAAAGGATGCTGGAAATAGCTGGGTAAGTCTC
Source organism: Desulfocicer niacini (assembly GCF_054657595.1). Lineage (NCBI taxonomy): Bacteria > Pseudomonadati > Thermodesulfobacteriota > Desulfobacteria > Desulfobacterales > Desulfobacteraceae > Desulfocicer > Desulfocicer niacini. Next base: position 36,567 of record NZ_BAAHYK010000049.1, on the reverse strand, counting down.
AGGACCGAGTGTGAGGATTCGCTGAATAGTATATTTTTCATTGACGAGGAAAAGGGCTGGGCAGTTGGGGAGAACGGAATCATTCTTTCAACCATAGACAGCGGAACCACATGGAACAGGGTTGAAAGCCCTGCAGAAGCAGAGCATCTGTTCTCAGTTTTTTTTATAGATTCAAACAATGGGTGGGCGGTTGGGAGTTTTGGCACCATTATAAGGACTCAAAATGGCGGCCGCGATTGGGAGCACCTTTCTTTTAAGCAAGACATAATATTAAATGATATCGTTTTTATAAACAGGAATGAAGGTTGGGCTGTAGGAGAATTTTCCACAATTCTTTACACAGATAATGCCGGTAAAGATTGGACGGTGGAATACAGTGGGTCTGAAGGCTCACTCTTTGGGATCACTTCGACGATAGAATCAAACCTTTTGGCAGTGGGTACCAGGGGGTTGATGTTATCCTCCAAGGCTGGCACAAAAAAATGGCATAAAAAAAGCTGCAATGTTTCCGATACGCTTCTGAAAATTGATTCTTTTAATCGTGACATTTTTATGGCGGTCGGACTCAGAGGTACGGTTATTAAATCAAATGCCAATGGTGGCTGGGACCGAGTCATTTTAAAAAAGAATTACGACTGGCTGGCGGGTCTGTTCCTAAAAAAAGATGGAGTTGGCATACTGGTTGGAAATTCAGGAAATGTGTTTTTAACAAAAGATTCAGGTGGAACGTGGGTTAATGCGCTTGATTAATTAAAAAAAATATGGAAAGGCTTTTGGGGAAGGATAAAGTATGTACACGGCTTTAGTAAAATACCTAATAAAATACAGGATCGTTGGATTAATAATCATTTCACTTATCACAGCTGTGTTTACACTTATGTTGAAAGATATGGAAATGTATACACAGTTCCTTGATCTTTTTCCACAAAATCACGAATTTGTAAAAATCCACAAGCAATACTCTAAAGGGTTTGGTGGTGCTTATAGAGCCTCAATATTGATAGATGTGGAAAACGGTACGGTATTTAATAAGGACACGATAGAAAAAATACACCGAATTCAATACGCTGTTGATTTGATACCGGGGGTTGATCATTACGCGATATATTCAATTGCCAGCCGCAGAGTAACGCTGACGACTGAAACGCCGAGTGGATTTAATACTGAGCCTTTAATGAAAGAGGTGCCGAAAGACCAGGAAGGTATTGAGCGGTTAAAGAAAAAAGTTCTAAATAGCAACATCGTCGGAACGCTGGTGTCGAAGGACCAAAAATCTCTTCTACTGACCGCAAATTTTGTTGAGGGAAGAATAGACTTTACAAAATTATTCGATGAATTTATGAAGATAAAGGATGCCGAAGGGGACTCGAACCATCGCATCAGCATATGCGGCACGCCAGTGCTCTATGGATGGATATATCACTATGTACCACAGATGGCCATTATTTTTATTTTGACTGCAGGAATCGTTCTATTACTGCTTTTTTTCTATATGAGAGGTCAAGGGGTATGGTGGGTTCCCTTTTTGTGCGCTATCATGAGCTCGATTTGGGGCCTGGGTTTTACTGCAGCCCTGGGTTTCCATTTCGACCCGTTGATTATCGTTATCCCTTTTCTGTTAAGCGCAAGGGCTGTCAGCCATGCGGTCCAATGGTGTGAACGTTACGCTGAGGAGCTGAAAAAAAATAATGATCCGGAAAAAGCAGCGCTAATAACGGGAGCGGGGTTGTTCCCACCCGGCATTCTGGGCATACTGACAGATGCGGTCGGGTTGTATGTAATCAGTTTTACACCCATTCCCATCTTAAAAAATGTTGCTTATCTTGGCACGTTTTGGGCCGTGAGCGTCATTTTCACCGTCTTGATTTTTCTGCCGATGTTTTTTTCCCTAAGAACCGCCAATAAAATTGATATTAAGATAAAAAAGAAGAAGATAACAATCCTCGAGCGAGTATTGCAGAAAATTGCAATTTGGACCAGTGGGCGCGGAAGGCACGTAGTTGTTGTCGTAGCACTATTCATATTACTGGTAAGCCTTTTCTCTTCCAGTCAGCTTCAATACGGAGATGCAAATCCCGGAAGCCCGATTCTTTGGCCCGACTCAGAGTACAATAACAGTATAGAAAGAATTAATGCAAAATTCCCGGGTGCAGATGAAATGTGGATCGTAATTGAGGGAAAAGAATCCGGTGCCATAACATATCCTGAAGTTGTAAAGGGTATGGAAGGCTTGAAGCAATACATGATGCAAGATAAGAATGTGGGCGCAACGGAATCTTTTGCTGACCTTATTAAGAAGATAAACATGCTGGTCCACGGGAATGACCCGAAGTGGTTGATTATTCCGTCCTCGGAAAGGGCAATTTTTGACCTCCTGTCCGTATACAAGCAAGGGACAGCGCCCGGCGATATGGATAGGTGGGTTGATTATACCTATACAGCCGGAAACGTTCGGTTGTTCCTTAAGGATCACCGTGGTGAAACATTAAAGCAAGTGATCGAAAAGACACGAGAATATATTAATGTAAATCCGCGGATGGAAAAGGCAATCGTTAAACCGGCCGGGGGGTTGGGCGGCATATTAGCTGCTGCAAATGAGGTGATTGCTGAAAAAAACCACCAGATACTCATGATCGTTTTGGGGGTTATATTTATACTCTGCAGCATTACATACAGATCTATAGTAGCCGGTTTTATATTCGTCATGTCACTGGCCATGGCAAACTTTGTGGCATTTTCGTACATGGTCGTAAATAATATAGGGTTAAACATAAACACCTTGCCGGTTGTAGCCTTGGGAATCGGAATTGGTGTCGATTATGGGCTTTATATTGTTAGTCGAATCCGTGATGCCTATATTGAAAAAAATGACCTGCAGGTGGCTGCTAAGGAAGCCGTGACGACTGCAGGGAAAGCTGTATTTTTTACTGCCACCATGATGACGGCGGGCGTTGCCTTTTGGTGGATTTCACCTCTCCGGTTTCAAGCAGAAATGGGTGTCCTCCTGGCAATACTTATGATGGTAAACATGCTAGTCGCTCTGATTGTACTTCCGGCAGTAGTCGCAATCGTAAAACCAAAATTCATAACCAAAAAAAATAGGCGATCATTTTATCATAAAACGGATCGAACGGATCGCTGCTTACCTGTGTGAGTCCTTGATTGAGGGTAATAGTGGGAAGAGGCGAATAGTGAAAAGCTGTTCCTAAACTCTCTTACCGCTATGGGAATCTCTCTTGGGTTCATTCCGTAGCACTTTTATTAAATTCCCTGGTTGATTCGACAGGCTTAAAAAGGAGAACATGACGTGGCAACAAAAACGCTTTTTATTAAATTTCTGGTCAAAATAATTATCATCTTTTCTTTACTGGTACCGATCGAATGTTTTTCTTTTGAGCCCATAAAATTCGGCACTACTGATGTTACTGCCTATGGATGGGTTAGGAACAATTTAGGGATGTTTCTTGAAAATCAGCCATATACGCAAAACAGTAATGACCTTGCAACCGCAAGAACATGGATTAGGCTTTATACGGATATTGAATTTAATAGAAATTTGAAATTTTATGGCGCAGCTCAATTGGCATGGGAACCTAAATATAAAGTAGAGGAAGGAACTGAGAGAACATGGGATGAATATTGTGAGTATAATGACCTCAATGATGTATTAAGAGAGGCAAGCTTGATCTGGACGTCTTCGGCAAATCATAAGTTCCTGATTGGGCGCCAAATTGTTATTTGGGGAGAAGCCCTTACGGAACGTGTCGGAGACGTTATCCATCCGAACGATAATAGGTTTACTTTAGGATTTGCAAATCTTGAGGACACCAGAATCCCGAGTTGGATGATTAGAGGGGTTCATAATCTTCCCGGGAAAAGCTCTACTTCTTTAGAATGGCTTATTATCCCTAATATAGAAAAAAAAGAGTATCGGGTGAATCGACTTGCTGATTTTCCAATACCGGGAGTGAGGGCCGGTCAGCGATTCGGTATCCCGTTCGAGGATAGAGATATCCCTGGAAAGTCTATCGGTTCACTGGGGCTCAACGCACCTGTTGCAAGGGGGGGGATTCCACCGTTTGAGTCGGGATCTCCGGAATTGCCCTATTTAACGACCGAATACCCGGAAAGCAATTCGGATGACTTTCGATACGGGTTTCGCACAAGTTCGATATTGAACGGATATCAATTTGGCGTATCCTATTTTCATACGCAGCACTATGATCCCATTACAGAAAGAAGAGAACTCACCGGAACATTTGATCCCCAGCTGGGGCTGCCATTAAGAGAATATGCCGTCACGTATCCCCAAATCGACGTTGTCGGTGCTTATCTAAATAAAGATACCAAGGTAGGCGTATTACGAATGGAAGCGATCTATGTGCCTGAAATGCCCTTCGGAACATTTGATTTAGATGATGCCGACGCAGTTGTTGACCGCGATTATATAAAATATATGGTCGCCTGGGATCTCAACGGTTATCTCCATTTTGATTGGCATAAAACGGCTTCATTCGACATCACTTTAGAGCATGTCGCTGAATGGATACCAAACGCGGACGATTTGTCGTATTTGGCATTTTATTCAACTGAGCTCCCGTCGTATAATCCCAGGTTTGCCATAAATTTATCAACAAATTGGTTTTACGATCTTATCGGAACATCTGTCGTCGTTCAATGTTACCCTAAAAGCAAGTCCGGTCTCATCATGCCGACAATAACATACAAACACCCTTGGCTGAATGAGGCCCTGACATTTGAGCTGAAGTACATAAACGTTTTCGGTGAGGACAGATATTCGGATATCGGGATCATGAAAGATAAAGATATGGTCCTTTTGACAACTCAATTTAATTTCTAAACTTGTAAAAATAACTGATAAGGAGAGGGAAATGGTTAAACGACAATCGTATTTATACTTTCATACTGTGGATAAGGTATTGTTTAGATTTCACCTGGCATTAGCGATTATTTTTATGTTGATAGGCGTATGCAGCGCCCATGCGCAAAATCTGCCCAAACCCGGTCAAGTAATAGATCACAATAATTATAAGGAGTACAAGGAGTTATTCTCCGATATATTTGCTTTGGGATTTGAAAACGGCTTTGAGATGACGCCCACCATAACAGTCAAAGTATCGGAAACAGGATCATACCCATTTCCCGAGCCGGTCAAGAAGGCCTCAATGAAGAATAAAGGAAAATATGATGTGGATTCAGAAGGCTTTATCACCGGTGGATATGATTATATCGGTTTTCCGTTTCCCAATTTAGATCCCGCAGATAAAAAATATGCTCAAAAAGTTATGTGGAATTTTACTTATCGGTATCTCGGCGATACAAAATACGGGAAGAACACCTCGAGCATGTGGTTGATGCGGAAGGGGCAGCCAATTCGTTACCAGCAAATGGATTATTTCATTCTACGATTTGCTTCCCGCTACTATATAGAGCCAAAGAATGTCTATGAAAATCCTGCCGGTTTGCTCTGGGCAAAAATCCAGGCATTTACATACCCCTCAAGTGTGAGGGGTACAAGTATGCTGAATTACAGGTATATGGACCCTCGAAAGCAGGATGATACCTATATTTATTTACCGTCCTTGCGGAGGGTTGTTCGACTTGAGGCCGGTGAACGTTCCACCCCAGCAATGGGAACGGTTGTCTCACCAGACGATTTCAATGGATTTGAAGGCCGGAATCAGGATTTTACTTTTAAGTACCTTGGAACGAAAAAAATGATGGGCGTTCAAAATTGTCCATGGGAGACAAAGGATGATCTTCCGGCTCGAACGACCAAAGAGTTTCCCCTTTGCAGGGAGAATTGGGAGGTGAGGGAGGTCTTTGTGATAGAAGCCTTACCCAAAGATCCTGACTATCCTGTCGCCAGAAGGCGGCTATATATTGATAAAGAAACGTATTGTATTCTTTTTTCAGATAGTTACGACAGGAGCGGAAATCCATGGAAACTGTTTGTAAATTATTATAAGCGCGAAAAACTACCCAGTGGCGATATCATGTCGAAATACCACGGTGGTTTTGGCATCGATATTCAAACAAGCTTTTTAACAGCCTATGCATTTACCAATATGACCACAAACACTCATGATTTAAAGTATAGCGAATTTTTGCCATCTGCGCTTCGTACATCCGGACGGTAAGGTCCTTTATCAGGAAAGGGCCTCAAATTAGAACCGTTTATTAATATTCACTCAACTGGGAGGTAAGTCTATGTCAGAACTTAATAAATGCACACAAACAGAATCATTGAATCCAAAGTTTCCCTATATGCCGAAGGGGGAATGGGAAGGAAGAATAAAGCAGGCGGGAAACTTGATGAAGAAGGCAGGAGTGGATGCACTTCTCGTCCTGAACAAAAAAAATCAAGTTTATTATTTTGGATCGGTAAAACCCTATCCTTATGTTTTTCCCGCCGCTGGTATCGTTACCGCCGACGGTCAGTCATCTATCTTCTCAGACACAATTGGATGCGGAAACTTTATTTTAAAGGGGTATGCAAGCCGCGCTGTCTATTTTGTCGGTGATTCAAGGGCACCCACACAGTATTCACCCGTTCCGGTGGATGCGCTTGCAGATTTAATAAAAGATATGGGGCTTGAAAAAGCTACCATCGGTGTTGAAAAAGGAGATTTCGGCTGGTGGAGCAACAATTTTACGCTCAATGAGTGGGAGCAGCTTAACGCCCTTTTGCCGGATGTAAAATGGGTCGACTCGATGGATGATATCATATGGCCCCAACGAAAGATTAAAACGAAGTGGGAGCAAGATGTCATAAGAGAGTTGATGGATGCCACAGCAAAGGGTTATATGAAGGGGATGGATCGGGCAATGCCGGGTGTGACAGAGAAGGAAGTTTTTTATGCCATGATGGAGGAGTGGTTGAAGCTTGGCATTATCGATTCCATCTATGAAATGAATGTCCTTCAAACCTCCCGCGGCGCGACATCCTTTTATGAAGATCATGTGCTTCAACTGGGTGATTATGTTTTCACAGACGGAGGCCCTTCCTATAAAGAATATATGTCTGATATGCAGCGTCAATTCTGGATTGGTTCACCGTCTTTTCTTGAAGAAAAGTATCCTGGATTTCGAAAAATGGCACAGGCGGCGGAAATCGTACATATGGAAATTGAGGAGTATCTGCGGCCCGGCGTATCGATGGGAGAACTTTATAAAAGGGGGACCGAGCTTCTTGTTGATCGTATCGGCGATCACTACTGGGATCAGATTCATCACAAAAATTTTATTGGTTGGCTCGGTCATTGTCAGGGACTTTATTATCACGAGCCCCCTTATGTCGTTGAAAACGAAACCGCTGAACTTGAGCCGGGGATGGTGGTTTGCCTTGAATTGCCAGCGATGAATATAGAAAAAATGGTTGTATATAATATGCCGGAGAACGTCTATCTCATAACCGAAGACGGGTTTGAGTCGCTCAACGATTCTTTTGGACCTTCTGGTCCGTATTATAAATATTAGGCATGCATTGAAAAAACCGATGGCTTACTGATGTTATCGTTATGAATTACAGATCACGTTTCACGGCAAGAGGGATACCGATGGATAACGGGTCACTCATGCAGCAGATGCAATGGCATTTATATGAAACATTGCCGTGGGACGTGAAATGTAATTTTCAAATGGCAACTTTTTATGGCTATGGAGATAATATGAATAGCAAAAATGGAAAATCGGCGCATATCGTATATGAGAATATCAAATCGCGTTCTACTTGCAGGGCTTTTTTAGATAAACCTGTCGCGAAGGATGTCATTTTAAAAATTTTAGATGGCGCAAATCTTGCTCCTTGTCCACATAATACCCAGCCATGGGAATTCATTGTCACGACCGGACCAGAACTTGAAAAATTTCGATCAATGGTGCGCGAGTGGTTGAAATCGCCACGAAAGAAGCGTTCAGGTGACGCCGCTTCCGCTGACGATGAGGCAGCAAGAGAATTCCTTAAATTTTGGCCGAAATACATATTGAAAAGAGGACACGCATTTGAACACTGGCTCCAAGAACAACTCGTTGAAAAGGACATTCAGCTCAAAAATGTGTATTCATCCACTTACTACTGCTTTCATGCGCCGGTGGTGATATTTGTTGTCGTGGATGCCGTTAAAAGAAATAGATGGGGATTGATGCTTCACCATGCCGCTTCAGCGGCAATACAAAACATTCTTTTAATTGCGCATTCACTTGGCTATGGGGCCGTGTGGGACAGTGATTGTACGCTTTCGGGGGATAAGCTCAATGAATGTATAGGGCTCCCTGATGGTAAAGAAGTGGTTGCTGGTATTGGGCTGGGTTTTCCAGATACGGATAATATTCTAAATCTTCCGAGGCCGCCCAAAGAAGATGTGGGGGGAAAAATATATTGGCGTGGGTTTTTATAATGATTAAGGAAAGGAAAAATCACCATGCATAAGAATAAAAACAAAGGAATATTTGCCTGTGAGCTGGAAGCAATGGCGGAGGAAGATCCCGGTTTCAGTATCATTACATTTGAAAACGGCACAACACCTGAAGAGGTCCTGACCTATGGTGATATCGTAATCAAGGGCAGAAAAATGGCAGGAGTGCTTCAAAAAAAAGGCATCGGCAGAGGTGACACCGTTGCCGTCGTCATGAGAAATTCCCCGGAGTTTTTATATACGCTGTATGCCGTCACCGCTCTTGGGGCGATCCTGGTGCCCATTGATCCCCGCTCAAAGGGCGGTAAACTCTCATTCCAGCTTGCCGATTCCAAGGCCAGAGGGGTTGTTTTCAGCGCTGAATTCGAAGCGCAGATGGCCGGTTCTTTACTACAACTTCCGGATCTTCAAACTGTCGGGGTTGTCTGCAAAGAGGGGATGGATGCATCAATTCTTGATAACTATCCGAGTTTACAAGAGCTGTTGGATGGGCCGGAGGTGCCTCCCGTCGATAATTTCAATGATGACTTGCAGTTACCAATGGAAATTATATACACAAGTGGCACCACAGGGAATCCCAAGGGCGTTGTCATGAAGCCGGCCCGGCTCTCAGGCATGGCGCAGATGGCCCGGGGAATCTGGCGATACCAGTCGGATGACAAGCTCTATACCGGATTGTCTTTAACCCATGGCAACGCCCAGGCAGTGACATTAATCCCTTCACTTTACCTGAAAATCCCTTCCGTGATCAGTGCAAAATTCACCAAGAGCCGCCTGTGGGAAGTTTGTAGAAAATATGGTTGTACCAGTTTTTCACTTCTGGGGGGCATGATGGTGGCTATTTATAGCGAGTTGCCTAAGTCTGATGATGCAGATAACCCGGTAAGGCTGGTATTAAGTGCCGGTACCCCCAGATTGATCTGGAAAAAGTTTGAGGAGCGCTTCAACGTGGCCATCCATGAATGGTACGGCGCAGTGGAAGGTGGGTTTGCCCACAATCCACCCGGCGTGGGGCCCGTTGGATCTTTCGGTAAACCGATTTCGGGCCTTATGGAAATGAAGGTTGTTAGAGAGGATGAGACTGAGTGTGAAACCGGGGAGATTGGACAACTGGTCAGCAGAACCGTCGGGCAGAAACCCGAAGTTCAGTACTTGGGAAAAGAGGAAACCTCTAAAGCTAAAACCCGCGGCGGTTGGCTGCGAAGCGGTGATATGTGTCACACTGACAAGGATGGTTGGTTTTATTTCGACTATCGAAAAGGCGGCGGGTTGCGGCGTGCCGGTGATTTCATTATGCCAGAGCATGTAGAGAGCGTGCTGGCGGAGCACGATGATGTCTCAGATGTCTGTGTGTACGGCATCCCTTCATCTACCGGCGCCCCGGGAGAGAGTGATGTTGTAGCAGCGGTGGTACTGAACAACAATAGTGCCGTCAACCCAAAATCCCTGTTTGAAATCTGCCTGGAAAGGTTGGATCGAAATTCTGTACCCTCCTTTATTCAGATAGTTCAAGGCATTCCAAAAACCGCTTCTGAGAAAAACCTTGACCGTTTTTTGAAGCAGGATTTCAGGGAGGATGCAGACAATATCTTTAAATCGGGAGACTACCTTCGATAAGGAGATAGTATCGAATGATAAATTTTATTAGTGAAAAATTTTCGTATCTGAATGACCCGCCTGTGGATGACGCACCATTTGATATCCAAGTGGATGAAGATAAATGTATCGGATGCGGCTTATGTGTAAGGCAATGTCCCTGTCAAAGCATTGCGCTTGTGGATCGGGTATTTTCAGAGAAACAATCTCCCGCATGCAAGCATGGTTGCCCGGCCGGGGTCGATGTTCGGAAATATATGGATGTAGTGGCCCGGGGTGGCAGCCTTCAAGAAGCCTGGCAAATTATCACTGAGGACAATCCACTGCCGGCAATTACCGGACGCGTCTGCCCCCATACATGCGAAGACGGCTGTAATAGAAGTGTTGTAGACGAACCCTTGAATATCAAAGGTGTGGAACGGGTTGTCGGTGATTATGGTTTGGAAAAGGGGCTCGCCTTTGAAAAGCCTGCCACATATAGAAAAGAACGGGTTGCCGTTATTGGTTCTGGTCCCTCGGGCGTATCTTGCGCTTACCAGCTAGCTATACGGGGATACCGTGTAACGATTTATGAGGCAAAGGAACAACCGGGCGGGAAATTAAGGGATGCAATTCCTGCTTACCGACTTCCCAAAAACATTGTGGATAGAGAGCTGCAGCGTATTTTCGATATCGGTATTGAAGTCAAATGCAACACCGCCATTGGAAAAGATATCACTTTGGATGAATTGAAAACGAAGTTTGCTGCTGTTTATGTGGCTATCGGCGCACAGCTGGACGCCGGTCTGCATATTGAGGGAGATGAAGACGCTCTTGTCCTTGGGGGGTTGGAGTTTCTGGCGAAGATCTCCCGGGGCGAGTCTGTTGATCTGGGGAAACGGGTTTTGGTTATCGGCGGCGGCAATACGGCTATCGATTCAGCCCGCTGTGCCAGACGGAAGGGGAGCGCGGTGACAGTACTTTATCGGCGCAGCCGGAACGAGATGCCGGCCTATTCCCATGAAGTCGAGGAAGCTTTGGCCGAGGGGGTGGAATTTGAGTTCCTCACAGGGCCGGTGAAGATTGAACGGAACACTGGTGAAAATGCCGTTTCATTGACGTGCAACCGTATGGAACTGTGCACAAACGAAGACTGCGAGCGGCCAAGGCCCGTACCGGCCGCTGAAAGCGCCTTTACCTATACGGCTGACACGGTTATTGCCGCCGTTGGATTGCGGGTGGCCCCCGGGGGTATCGAAGCGCTCATGGGCGATGAGCGGTGGGTTGCTGTGGGGCCAAATGGGCAAACATCACATGAAGGTGTGTTTGCCGGCGGGGATGTGAGCATTATGCCCGGAACAGTGTCCGAGGCTGTTGGAATGGGCACAAGATCGGCGATGGCAATTAATGCATACCTGCAGGACAAGGCGCCATCGTCCACAGACAAGATGAGGATTTCTTATCGGGGTATACCCCCGGGTGAACATGAAAAAATGGAGAGAAATACTGCTGTCGCCTTGTCCTTGGAAAAGCGCTTTTCACCAGGGGATGCCGAGGTGAGGCTTGCTTTAACCCCAGAGCAGATAGTTGCCGAAAGCAAACGCTGCCTGGTTTGTGGAAAATACAAATCCGCTTATACCGGTTTACCGTATTTTGGAAAGCTTTGCCTTGCCTGCCATAACTGTGAATCTATCTGCCCTAACGGGGCCCTGGATTTTCCCCATTACTATAAAATAAGTAAAGGCCGCTGGACCACCTATTTCGATTATCCGAAAAATAATCAAGACGGTTTCCCCAATCCTTTTATGGAGAACAAAACTCCGACATATGAAATCATAGCGCCAAAACTGACAGAGGTGGAGCAGGTGATTTACAAGAGGCGCTCTGTGCGAATGTACACGAAAGAAAGTGTGCCGCGGGAAATGATTCATCGGATACTGGAAGCTGGCCGTTTTGCACCGTCTGCTGGAAACAGTCAGCCTTGGCGCTTTGTTGTCATTCGGAACAGAGAACTTTTGACGGAGATCAGCGACGCTGTGGTGCAGTGGGCGGGAAAGCAAACGAAAATTTACCAGGGAAAGGATCCCCTTCGCTCGCTTATCAAAGGTCTTTATGCCATTAAAAAACCGACAGCAATTGACCAGCGGCCCATGGTGGCGATGCAAGCTCTGAATACACCAAAGTTTCAAGAAGGGAAAATGGATATTTTCTTTGGCGCCAGTACTTGCATACTGTTGCTTCAAAATTGTTTGGGAATATCAAATCCTCATTTTGGGGCGGGTATTTGCGCACAGAACATGGTCCTTGCCGCTCATGCGATGGGTTTAGGTACCTGTTACATAGGTTTTGCTTCCACGGCCATGAATTTGGATAAAAAAATCGGAAAATATAAAAAGCGATTTGGCGTAAAATGGCCCTATGACTACGTATCCACTATCTTGGCTGTCGGATATCCGGCCGTAGAGACGGATAAGGTTCTCAAACGTGAACTTCCGAAAGTGGAATGGGTTGAGTGATGAACGACTTGGAATGATACATTATAGTATTTAAAGGAAAGAAAGTATGAATTTTTTTGATTTGGATCTTTCTTTAGAGAAAGAAGACATGGCATTAAAGAAAAGTGTACAGGCGTTTGCAAAGCATGTAATGCGGCCCATAGCAAAGGAACTTGACGAAATGACCCCGGTGCAGGTGGCCGCACAGGATTCGCCCTTCAGGAAGTTTATGAAAAAAGCTTTTGAGCTTGATTATCACCTGATATTGCTACCTGAGGATGCTGGCGGCATGGGGCTGAGCCCTCTTCAGATGGCCATTGTGTTTGAAGAGATGGGCTGGGGAAGCGTTGGGATGACGATTCCTCTTGTAACTGCGGCAGTGCCAGCCTTTCTGGCCGGGCTTGCCCCAAACGACCAGTTGATAAATGAAATCGTGATGCCGTTTGTCGCATGCAAGGACGGTAGCGTTACCGCTTGCTGGGCAATTACGGAACCGGATCATGGATCGGATACACTTATGCCCGGATACCCGAGTTTCCAGGATGCCAGTATTCCTGCTCAGTGCAATGCAACATTGGAAGGAGAGGACTGGGTCATCAACGGCCAGAAGTCGGCATGGGTTTCAGGCGGTACCATATCCACTCACTGTGCGCTTTTCTGCCAGGTCGATCCATCCATGGGGCATGCAGGCGGCGGGATCTTCATTGTCCCCATGGATTTGCCGGGCGTTAAGCGTGGCGCACCCCTGGATAAAATCGGACAGAGGGATTTGAATCAAGGTGAAATATTCTTTGAAGGTGTTCGTATTCCAAAGGCCTACGGTGTAATCACTCAGCCTGAAGTATATGAAACAATACTGGAATCTTTTCTCTCTTTTACTACAGCGTTCATGGGTGTTATCAGCACAGGCCTGGCCCGGGCAGCCTTTGAGGAGGCTCTGGCATATGCTAAAAACAGAGTGCAGGGCGGAAAACCCATTATTGAATATCCCAATGTTCAACAACAGCTTTTCGATATGTTCCGAAAGGTTGAGAGCTCCCGGTATCTGAGCCGGGCCGCTTTTATTTACAACGTCAATGCGCTTACGGCAGGCGGCCAGCCAGCTGAAGAGTACTCCATAGCGGCGAAGACGCACTGCACCCAAGCGGCATTTGAAGTAGCCCATGAGGCCATTCAAATTTTTGGCGGAAACGGCCTTACAAAGGAATATGTCATTGAAAAGCTGTTCAGGGATGCCCGGGCAACTCTGATTGAGGACGGCTCCAATGATATTTTGGCCATTTCCGGCGGAAATCGGGTGATAAATACCTATCCGCGTAAAAACTAAAACTGTTACCGCAGAGAGAAATTCAATGGGAAATGTATACATTATAGGTGTGGGTATGCTCCGGTTCGGAAAATACTTGACACGGGGGGTTCGGGACATGGCCCATGAGGTTATCCACAGCACCTTGGCGGATGCCGGTCTGAGCCGCAAAGATATCCAAGCGGCTTTTTTTTCCAACACCTTTTGGGGAATGTTCCAGAAACAGCATTCTATCCGTGGGCAGGTGGTGTTTCGTTCCATGGGGATTGATAACATCCCCGTAACCAACGTCGAAAACGCTTGCGCCGGGGCGTCCACTGCGCTTCACCTCGCCGTTGCAGGCGTCCGGGCCCGTATGTTTGATGTGGCCATGGCTGTTGGATCGGAGAAAATCACGCATACAGATAAGGCAAAATCCCTGAACGCATACACCACGTGTATGGATATGGAGAACTCTAACACACATATCGAGATGCTCAGCCAGATCGGATCAAGCTTTGACCTGCAGATTCCGGAAGGACAGACGCTGCCAGGCACCGACCGGAGTGTTTTCATGGATGTCTATGCCACATTTGCCAGGTGGCACATGAGTAAGTACGGTACCACCCAAAGGCAATTAGCGCTCATCGCCGCTAAAAACCACTGGCATGGATCCTTGAATACTTTGGCACAATATCAGCAGGACATGAGTGTTGATCAGGTCCTGGCAGATGTGCCGGTATCCTATCCGCTGACCCGGGCCATGTGTGCACCGGTGGGGGACGGGGCCACGGCTGCCATTGTTTGCTCTGAGCGATTTTTAAAGAAACTTACCGGTGCACGGCCAGTTAAGATCGTGGCCTCGGTGCTTGGTTCCGGAATGGATCGTGACATTGATGGAGAGGATATCGGGGAGCGACTCAGTAGAAATGCTTATGAGATGGCCGGTGTGGGACCGGCGGATGTCGATTTGGCCGAGCTTCATGATGCCACGGCTTACGGAGAGCTTCACCAAACAGAGGCCATGGGGTTTTGCGCCGCCGGAGAAGGGGGCATTCTTGTCGAATCAGGGGCCACCAAGCTCGGCGGTAAGCAGCCCGTGAACACTTCCGGCGGATTGGAATGTCGCGGTCACCCCATAGGCGCCTCGGGATTGGCACAAATTTTCGAACTGGTCACCCAGTTGAGGGGTGAGGCCGGAAAACGCCAGGTGGAAGGAGCGCGCATCGGGCTTGCGGAAAATGGCGGTGGTAATATTGGGCTTGAAGAGGCGGCCATGTGCATCCACATTCTGGAAAGCGTTTTGTAATTGTTCTTGGCGGGGATTCTATCTGGCCCAACGGGAATATAGCTACGTTTTGAAACAACTTTTGTATCTATTCAGCATCAAAAATATAAACCTGCCGATTTCCTAAGTACCCGAGCATATATTCTTCAAAATAAAACATAGTGATATCGATGCTTTATATCCATCGAATGCGGGAAAACATATGTGTGGGTACTTACCAAGGGTGTAGGTTAGTCCTGCACCAATTAGTAAAGTGAATACAGGTATCAAAGATTTGAGAATTTCTGATAAAAATTCCAGCATCCTTCATATTACCCAAAAGTACTTTACAGTTTTTAAAAGACAAGCACCGAAATATGGGCAGTCACCTTGTAAAAGTGTAAAGCAGGAATGAAGGATGCCAAAATTTCATATATTAATTCCATTTTAAGGCAGTTAACGCCCGCAGTTAAGGTGCCTGCGTCAGTTTGAACTGCGTTGTTGGGTTGCGTTGCGCGCCACATTATCTGGGCTTTTACTGCGGGCGTTGGGTTGGCGCACAGCGCCAATCCAACGTTGCCGGTCACCAGTGCAAAAGGCTTCCACAAAATTTTAGAACAGCATGACCTGTTGAAAAACCACAACTGTTAATAAAAGCCACGACCTTTTGCATCTGGTGCACTGGTCTTGTGGTACGCCCGGCATGGGCGTCAACTTATGGGGTGCAAGTCCCCTATACGTGAATCCTGTTTACCGAGTTACTGTTAACACAAGTATTAGCCGAAAACAAGGGCGGAACCGTGAGGGACCGTCTGAAGGAAGTTGGAGCGCAAAACTATGAGCCGATGAACAGAAACAGTATATAATATATAAAGTTGCGTGGCTGAGGTTTAAGTTTATACATTATAAACTTAAATTTCAAGCGTATGGCAATGGGAAAACATTTTCTTATAACCTCTTCTATTACCCATTCGGTGAGCTGCAGGTAAAAGTGGGTAGTTTTATTATTACGAAGTCCTCGACTGTGAGGGGATTTAGCAGAAGTATCCACTTTTACTCGAACAACTCACCAGCTAGTGGCCGTCCCCCCAAAAAACATAAAGATCACCCTCGAATGAGCTCTGCCAAGTCGCTTCTTTTTTGAAAATCATATCCGGTGTTAATAAGATGAAACACGCTTTTAGATCACTACAATAATCAAAGAGACAGAGTGATTTAAAAAAGAATTTGTTTTTAAGGAAGGTTTTTGAGCCAACTAGGGGCTTAAGTTTTGAGCTTGAGACTTGTCAAACCTGGCTGTAGGCGTTTTTCAGTTGAAGTAACTATTGATATCATATAAAAAACGATGCCGAACAACAACATGTATTTCATCACATCAGAATGTAGAGGAGGCAAGCAAATGACACAAAAATTGGAGTGTTTTGGATTTATCAGGATACGGTGATCAGAAGGGCAGTGAATGTGGAAAAAGGCAAAAAGTATATTTCAAGCATTGTTGATGGTCCCGATGACCATGTAACGCTGTGGGAAAAAACCAGGGTTTCTCAATTCTTTCCCGGAACTTTACTAAAAAACAATCTCAGCCTTTGGGCATGATGTGATTGAAATTTTTCTAGAAAGATCAAGGAAGCTGGATAACACCCCCAAAACTTCAAAGATATGGGAGAAACTGTATGACAAAGAACTTTATCAAAATTTTGAAAAGTGGAACCATTTTATGGCTGCTAAAACAGAGTTGATAAACTTTTCTTCAGAGCTGCTAATTTTTTATTATGATTGGTGGATAAAGGGGCATAAAAAAGGAATATGAGATCCAATGGAAAGACTGAATGAGACAGGCTTAATGGATCCAGTAGACAATACGCCACAAAAAGAATGGGAAAAATTTTATGCATTGTTTCCTTGGTTTTAGTTTTCTTTGATGTATTTGCGTAAATATAACAGGAACTCAGAGCTAATAGAAAAAATTGCCTTATATTGTCCAAATGACGTGCCGGATTTTATGGGATATGATTTATGGTTACAGAGAAGAGCATTTGTTCTTTATGTTCAGGGAGTCGGCATAATTGAAGTGTTGAAACATGTTGATGAAATAAGGCCTGAGTTAATTAACTATGCCTTATTGAAATGTAGAGTCTCCAAAGGTGAGGCAAAAAAACAATAGGATTGCTAAGGGACGTTCAAGACGGCTTTATTAGTAAAGATGTTGAATATTACATATCAAGAATTGAGAATGTAATTATAAAATTTGCTAAATAGTCTCTGCTGTTATTTTTTCTCATACCACATGAATGCGGGAGTGATTGAGTATCAATAGTGAAAAGGAGGTGCCTGAATGACATTTTGTCTCGATTTTACTGTCATGACCATGAATTTGAGATTCGGGTTGGCCAAGGATGGTAAAAACAACTGGTTCTATCGAAAAAATGTTTTAAAACAGTTTCTGGACCTACATCAGGCCGATTTCATGGGATTCCAGGAGGCCAACCATTTTCAGATGGGATTCCTCCAGCGACAATTAAAAAATCATTTTTTCATCGGATGGCATAATCTGGCTCTACAGTGGTGGCAGAGCAACGGTATTTTTTTCCGTACTGCTTGGCGCTGTCTGGAACAACAACACTACTTTTTAAGCCACACTCCAAAGGTGCAGTCTAAGCTTTCGGGAAGCAAATGGCCACGCCAGTGTGTTATAGGGCTATTTGAGAACCAAGGCTATATGTTAATCATGGCCAACACCCATTTTGATTTTGATGAACCCGTGCAGGAAGAGAGCGCCCAACTGGTGTTGAGTTTTCTGGATGATTTTCCGGCCGGTACACCGGTGATCATCACTGGAGATTTTAATGCTTCTCCCGGCAGCGCTGCTTACCAGGTATTCAAAGCTTGGGGATTTTCAGAAGTCTTTGAAAACAACTATGCTTCCACCTTTCATGAATTTAAGGGCCGGGATACCCAGCAACATATTGACTGGATTCTCTACCGAGGCCCGTTCAGAGTAACTCATAGGGAAATTCTCACCAGCACATTTAATGGCCAGCACCCATCTGACCATTATCCAGTGGCTTCAACTTTCAGTTTTTAGATGGCATAACCAGCGATATTGCAGATGTGATCGAGCTTGACCTTGGCCATAGAATGGTAATAGCTAAAAAATTGTTGAACGCACTAAATTCCATGGTCAAGTAGATGTATCAGGTTCTGATAAACGTCTATCTATCCGAAATCCTCACCCATGCATTGACCGTTATGGTAAATAAACATCTATTTTAGAACAAGGCTTGTTGAGCAAGAGCATCTTGAACCGCAGAGCTAAGCTCAATACGCAAAAGCGGCTTTTTAATATATCCTCGAATACCAAGTGATAAGGCTTTTGCCTCGTCAAGGTGCTCGCTAAACCCGG
Source organism: Desulfocicer niacini (assembly GCF_054657595.1). NCBI lineage: Bacteria > Pseudomonadati > Thermodesulfobacteriota > Desulfobacteria > Desulfobacterales > Desulfobacteraceae > Desulfocicer > Desulfocicer niacini. Next base: position 18,104 of record NZ_BAAHYK010000049.1, on the reverse strand, counting down.
TGCAGATAATAACAGGAATATCCGGGCGTATATCCATTATTTTTTGGGCCAGGTCTGTCCCGACCATGTGTGGCATTGACATGTCGGTGATGACGAGATCAAATTGATCTGGGGCTGATTTAAAAAGGTCCAGGGCCTCAAGACTATTCACCTGACCAGTCACCTGATATCCCATACGTTCAAGCATGAGAACCCCCAATTTGACGATGGCCTCCTCATCTTCTACAAATAGTATTTTTTCATTGCCGGTGGCATGAATGGCTTCATCATCATGCATTTCAGGGGTGATTCCATCCGGCGATGCCATGGGGAGGTATACTTTGAAGACGCTGCCTTCTCCCGGTTCACTTTCAACGGTAATGGCACCCTTATAATTTTTAATAATACCATGGATAACAGAAAGCCCCAGACCGGATCCTTTCCCCAGAGACTTGGTGGTAAAATAGGGGTTAAAAATATGATCCATGATTTCCGGAGACATCCCGGCCCCGGTATCTTTTATGGAAAGGCAGCAATACGCACCCAGGGGTAAATATAAGTTGGGATCAGGTATCTCTTCTTTTAAGCACACTTTCAAGATGCCCCCTTTGTCTTCCATGGCATGGTAGGCATTGGTACAAAGATTCATGATAATTTCATGGATTTCCGTGGGGTTGCATGTCACATAAATATTGTCATCTAATTCCTGCTGAATGTCGATGGTGGAAGGAATGGTGGCTCTTAATAATTTTGATGCTTCTTGAATCAATGGCTCAAGGCGTAAGGGTTTTAAGGGTTCTTGCCTCTGACTGCTGAAAGAAAGGATCTGTTTTACCAGATCCCGGGCTCTTTTGGCACCCTGGAGAATATCTTTAAGGTTCTCCTTCACCGGATGGTTTTCCGGCAAATCCTCCATGGACAACTCGGTAAATCCGATGATGGGATATAAAATATTGTTGAAATCATGGGCAATTCCTCCGGCCAGGGTTCCTATGGCTTCAAGCCTTCGGTTCTGCTGCAGCTGAAGTTCGAGGCGTTTATTTTCTTGTCTGGCATGCACCTGCCAGGTGATATCCTGTATCACCCCGGTTACCTTTATAGGGTTATCGGCATCATCTTTAATGACTTCTGCCACGGATTGAATGACTTTTTTCTCAGATCCGGTGGCAGGATTAATTTCAAACTCCAGGTTGTAGGGTATGTCTTTTTCAATGAGATCCACAAGGGCCTGGTGAACCCTTTCCCGATCGGGGATACAGTTTTCAACTTCATCCACTGTAAATGCCGAATTTCCCGTGGCAAAACCATAGATCCGTCTGGCTTCATCAGATCCCCAGAAATGTTTTGTGACCAGATCGTATTCCCAATTGCCCACCTTGCCCATGCGCTGGGCTTTTTTATATCGATCTTCGGTTATGATCCGGTCTTCCACCTCCGCTTTGAGACGCTTATTCCAGAACAGCATCCAGGCAATAAAAAGCAGAGCCACCCCGACAATGCCGGCCACCCAACGGAATACTTCCGCAGTGTTAATTCCATATTCATAACGGATGTTTAGCCATTTGTTACGGATAGCGGCATGTTCCTTCGGCGTCATCTCTGCCAGAGTTTTGTTGATGATACTTACCAATTCCGGCCAGTCATTACGGATGGCCATGGCCTGATTATGATTGTCAAATGGGGTGGGGGCCGCCACTTTTATATTGGTGTATCCACGGGTTTGAATTACGTATGTGGTCAAGAGCAGGTTGCCGATGTAGGCATCCACCAGTCCGGTGGATAGATCCGCTATAGGGATTAACGCAAAATCTTTCTTGTTTGCGGGGACGACTTTGAGCTTAATTTCGGGATATTCTTTTTTCAATTTCTCGTGCATGACATAGCCTTCCTGCACGGAAATCGTTTTTCCCCTTAAATCATTCATGGAGCTGATAAAATCCCCGTGGGTACGGGTGAATATCACCCATGGGGCAAAGATGTACTCGTCGGTAAAAAGCATCCTGGTTTTACGCGCTTCGGTGATTTTTGCCGTGGGCACCATATCCACCACCTCATGCCGATGGATATAGTCAAGGGCCTCGGGCCAGGTGACATCTGATCCACTGACATAGGTAAATGCGATGTTGTAGCGGTTGAATATTTGTGTCAGGTAATCAATTGAAATCCCCTCTATTTTGCCATGGTTTATCATAAAGGGCGGGGCATTGCCAATGCGAATCCGGACGGTGTGGCGCTCATTGATCCATGCGGATTCTTCGGCGGTAAGTGCAATGCCCGCATCAGTATCCCCAGCGTAAATCGGTGGAAGCCCGAGCAGCATAGAAATAAGACATATGATGATTATATTTCGGTTTTTCATGTTTACGGGCATTCCTTTAGCATTGCATAATTTAAAGTTTTGGAAGCGACATACAATATCCCCCCTACTGCTATCCGGTTTTTCGCAGAATCATGACAGAGGCAGCAGCAGCACCCTGGAATTTCGTTTCATGTTATAATTGTTTTTTCTATGTTCGGGCAGGTCTTCGGGATGTCCCTGGGCAAATCCGAATTCAAAAAACCAGTCTGCAGCCTTGGTGGTGAGAAGAAACAGGGTTTTTATTTTCTTTTCATGGGCCTTTTCAATGAGATACTGCATGATTCCCCGGCCCACCCCTTTGGATTTATAAGCGGTATTTACAGCAATGGCCCCGATTTCTCCCCATCCATGTCCAAGTTCGTACAGGGCTCCGCATCCATAGATGGCCTGATCCACTTCATAAATATAATAATTTTCAATTTGATTTTTAATATCCATATCCGTTCGCATGATCAGGTTTCCCTGCTGGACATAACCATCCATGAGATGCAGGATTTCAGGTACATCGTCGAGCAAGGCTTGGCGGATATGGGCGTACCGGTTGCCGTAAATCATGGTGCCGCCGCCCACGCTGGTAAAGACTTCCTGAAGGATACGCCCCTCTTTTCTGCCGTCAATGATATGAACCCGCTTGACACCATTGGGACGGGAGATCACCGCCTTTGCATGGTCAAGCAGCTCCTGGTCTTCATGGTCCAGTTTGTCTTTATTTGTCCGGAGGATTGAGTCCACATGGTCAAGGTTAATGTTGGAAAAAATTTTTCCGTTGGGGTGTACCTGGGCACCCGGAGGAATGGTTAATTGCGTGGCGGGTAATGCATCCTTGGCCCGGATGAAAAAAAGTTTTTCAATGTCAAGATCCAGGCACAGCTGCCGGGCAATCTGATTGGAGTTAAGATTGTAGCAGTCTCCCTTGGCATTGAGACCTATGTTGTACAGCACCGGAATAAAATTCTGGGCCATCAGTTTATGGACAATATCTGAGCGGATTTTTTCAACCTGGCCAGTCCACTGGAAATCAATGCCGCTGCAAACCCCCAGTGACCGGGCCTTGGTCCAGTTACCCATAATGCCGTTGGCACCGCCAGCGGCAAGGTGAGAGATAATGGTCTGAACCACTTCCATGGCGGCCAGCTTGATATGGGGAAGCACCGTGGCCGGAGTGATGCGGATGCCATTGAAAAAGGAAGTTTCTATCCCGGCATCGGAAAGATTTCTGGCAATGGTGCTCCTTGTTCCGGTGACAATAATCAGGTGTACCCCAATGGCATGGAGCTGAATGATATCCTTCATCAACAGCGGAAACAATGGGTGTCCAAACAGGCTGTCTTCAATTTTCAGTACAAAGGTTTTTTCCCGGTACCGGCGGATGTAGTCAAATACTTCCCGTATGGTGTTTACACTTGCCCGATCCGCATACCTCTGGGGAAGTTCTGTTTTATTTTTAATCATGAGTCTTAAATTTATTCGCTTTTTTTCAGGGATTTTATTTTGGATGATACTTCGTGGTATTCATCCTCAAGGGCCAGCAAATCCATCATAACCGGCGGTTTTATGGAGTGGGCCGGCAGACGTTTTTTTGTTTCCGTGATGGCTGTTTCAAGCACCTGCAGCCTACGGGTCAATGCGTCTATACCTTCTTTGCTTTTCATTGGTTATCCTTAAATTTCAAAAAAATCGGCTTGGTCATAAAACCAGACAGAGATCATAATTGGCGGGTTGATGTGGGCAGTCCTGGGACGACCAGATGAAAACTTATTATATGCGCCCCACAGGTGTCAAGGAATTAGGTGCATTGATATCAACAAGGACACAGCTTGTCAGCAAACCCCATTGGGGCGTATTCTCATTGTTCCAGGTACAATGGGCTTGATAATTATCTAAAGTATGGGTAGACTTATGCAATGACAATTATGGATCACAATAAAGGAGAAGATTAAAATGGCTCCCAAAAAATTAGGGACTATTAAGGTATCAGAAATGATCCGCAGCCAAAGAGAGCGTGAAAATACCTATCGGGAACGTGCATTGAAATTGTTTCCTTGGATTTGCGCTCATTGTTGCCGCGAGTTCAACGGCAAAAATCTCAAAGAACTCACCGTGCATCATAAAGACCATAACCATGACAACAACCCCCCGGATGGCAGCAACTGGGAACTGTTGTGTATTTATTGTCATGAGAATGAGCATTCCAGGGATCTGGTTGCCGATGCCTATGATACCACGCCTTCCAGTAGTCGGGCTTCTGATTCAGATAAGGATTTTTCGGATAATCCTTTTGCTGGTCTGGCCAATTTGTTGAAAGATAAATAATGGGTTTGATCGTAAGATCTGCTCTCCCCCGACATTACGACGGAAGAGGAAAAATCACCATTGATTTTATTCAATAGAAATAATACACGTGAAAATTCTTTTCTTATATTGGTCGGATGCATTGGTTTTATCATACTGGTGGGCATTGAGAGGTGGCAGGTCAAACAATGGCGGGCCGCGAAAACCACAGAACTTGGCATAACCACACAATTTTATAAAAATAGACTGCAACAGGCTATTTTATCACGATTTAATGCTGTGGAATCTCTTGGGGCACTTTTTGCCTTAAACCCTGAAATCAGTCCCGGTGAATTTGAATATTTTGCTTCATTGATGCTGAAACATAATCCTCCCATTCGTGCGCTTCAATATGCAGACCCTGAAACGAGAGTAAAATACTGCTACCCACCCAAAGGCAATGAAATTACCATAAGCAATCCCATGTTGTTGATTTCAGACCCAGACCGTGGACCCTATGTGAAAAAAGCCATTGATTCAAAAAAAGCAGTTCTGCAAGGTCCCTATGCCCTGCGCCAGGGGGGGATGGGCGTAGTTGTCAGATCCCCCATATTCAACTCGCAACATTTCATTGGTCTGGCCATTGGGGTATATAATGTAAATGACTTGCTTGAGGAAATTTTAAAAAATACAAATTTAAATCAATTTTCCATTACAATATCAGATGCGTTGGGAAACAGTTTTCTGGAAAAAGGCGATAGCTCTAAATATAATTCGGAGCAGTCAGTCCATATCGCAGACACGTTCTGGACCTTGTCACTTGCTTTGAAAAAAGATTTTCTCTATCCACCTGGGGCAACCCGGATACTCATATGGGTAATGGGATCCGCATTGATCCTGCTTTTACTGGTGCTGTTCAGACTAAATTTTGCGCAAACCATCCGGCTTGAAGAAATGGTATTAAAGCGCACCAGAGATTTACATGATATGAACGAAAAGTTGATGGGCGAGATAGCTGAACGCAAAAAATTTGAAGTGGTTTTAAAAGAAAGTGAGTCCCGGTTTAAAAAAATGATAGAAAAATCTCCTTTCCCCATGATGATAACCGATTCCACGAACAATACTATGTCTTACAATGAGAGATTCATGGAGGATTTTGGTTATTGCCTTGATGAAATAAACACCGCGGATAAGTGGTGGAAGCATGCCTGCCCGGATGAATCGTACAGAGAGCAGAATAAGCACACTTGGTCAAGTGCCATTGATAAATCACAGGGTACACACAGTAATGTAAGAATGCAGGAATGGGACGTGATCATTAAAAATGGTACAAAAAGAAGTTGTGAATTTTATATGGTTCCATTGGGAAATTTTTCTCTGACCATTATTAAGGACATCACAGCCCAGAAACAGGCGGAACAGGCGATTGAAGCCCATCGGACCCATTTGGAAAAAAAAGTGGAGGAGCGAACCGTGGAGCTGAGAGAAAAGGTTACAGAGCTTGAACGAATGAATGATCTTTTTGTGGGCAGAGAGTTTCGAATCAAGGAACTCAGGGACAGGATCAATGCCCTGGAAGGGGATAAGCAATGAATCTTTCTCCCATCCTTTTTATCATTCCAAAAGAACTTTGGATTTCTGGAGAAATCTTTCTGGAAAAATGGGGTGATGATTCCATAAAATTTAACTTAAAAAATGCAGGATGTCAATTTTTTAACATATTTACATTAATTTTCCTTTTTTTATCATCTAGTGCGATCGCACAGCCAACAATCACCCTTACCACTGCTGATAATCAGGCCTATTCCCGTTCCATGGCCATGAATGCCGTTCTGACAGAATGCTTTAAAAGGATGAAAATTGAGCTGGTTATCATTTCCATGCCTTCCAAAAGAGCATTGTTAAATGCCGATAACGGCACGGAAGATGGAAATTTTGTAAGAACGGACGGTATCAGCAAATTATATACAAATCTTGTAAAGGTACCGGAAAAACTTACTGAAAATCCTATTGTGGCTTTTTCAAAAAATATGGATATTAAAATCAAAGGATGGAAAAGTCTTTTAAATTATCATGTGGTGTATGTCAACGGCTGGCGAAATTGTGAGCGGAAATTGAAAGATGTCAAGGGAAAAACCATTGTAAAAAATGAAGAACTTTTGTTCACCCTGCTTGAAAAAGATCGGGCGGATGTCGGCGTTTTTGGCTACCATACCGGTATGAACTTGTTAAAAATACGAAAAAACACAGAAATAAAAGCATTGAGCCCCCCCATAGTGGTCAGTGACCTTTTTTTATACCTCCACAAAACCCATGTCGCATTAATTCCTGAGATTGTAAAAAATATTAAAGCCATAAAAAATGACGGTACATATGAAAGGCTGCTTGCTGATGTCCTTTGACTCCGGATGCCCCACTTAGGTAGGGGGGAAGTCAGGCTGTGACCAAGTCACAAACATGAATGGAAAAAATGAATGGAAACTGAACACTCAGATAAATTGTCAGTTGAAGGTTGGGGGATTGCTGGAAAATTTATTGCATATATTTTGTTGTTCAGTTCCGTTATTACCCTTATTTTAACCGTCATTCAATTGTATATGGATTACCAGTATGGACTTGACGTCATTGCTAGAAGTATCCATCAAATAAAAGAAAGTCGTCTTGAGGGAATTACTCGTAGCCTTTGGGTGTCGGATATGGATTTCTTAAAAACACAGCTTGACGGTTTGCTCAAATTAAATGACATGCAGTATGTAGATGTTGTGCAAGATAAAAAAACTCTCGTAAAGATGGGAATATTCAAAGAAAACCAGGTAATAACAAAAGAATTCTTTTTATCTCACACTTACAATTCCAAGACAATCCCACTGGGAACCCTTCGAGTTATTTATACCCTGGATGATCTGTATGCCCGTTTGATGAAAAAAGCCATGGTCATAATTGTTTCCCAGACAATTAAAACCTTTATGGTTTCCGGGTTTCTCTTTTTTATCTTTTATATGCTGGTGGCCCGGCATCTTCATGCCATTGTCGAGTTTACAGGTTCAATGGGTCTTAAAACCCTGGATATGCCTTTTGTCCTGAAACGCAATAAAAAGAGTCTGAAAAAAGATGAGTTTGATATATTGGCTATTGCCATCAACAAAATGCGGACAAATTTAAAGAATTCCTATGGGCAGATTCAAAAAGAAATAGGAGAACGAAAGCTGGCGGAAAGCGCCATGCGAAGGAGTGAAGCATACTTACGATCTGTGTTTGAAGCCGCAGGCGATGTTGCCTTTATCACCACAGACCTTGCCGGTGAGAATACACGGATTCTGGGATTCAGCCCCGGTGCCAAGGAAATATTCGGATATTCAGAAAAAGAGATTCTTGGGGAAAAACTTGCACTCTTGTATTTTCCGGAGGAAATGAAAAAAATTTCCATGATTCAGAAGGAGCTTAAAAAAGGGCATAAAGGATATTCCGGTGAGACTGAGCTTGTGCGCAAGTCTGGTGAACCTTTTCCCGCACGTCTGACCATTCATCCCCTGTATGATGGTAACGGGACATTGACAGGAACCCTTTGCATTTCATTTGACATAACAGAGCAAAAAAAAATTGAACATGAGCTGGAGACTCACCGAAAGCATCTGGAAAATCTGGTGGAAACGAGAACTCTGGAACTTAAAGAAAAATCAGAAAAAACGGCAAAGTCCAGACAAGCCCTGACCCACCTTCTTGAAGATGTAAATAATTCCAGGCAGGAACTCCAGAAAGTAAATATGGAATACACTGCTGCCAATAAAGAACTCAAAGAGTTCGCCTACATCGTATCCCATGATCTCAAAGCGCCTTTGAGGGCCATTAGCCAACTGACCCACTGGATTTCTGAAGATTACTCCCAGCTCTTTGACGATGAAGGCAAAATGCAGATGAGTTTGATCATCAAAAGAGTCCAGCGCATGGACAGCCTTATAGATGGTATTCTGCGGTATTCACGCATTGGCCGGACCAAAGAAAAAAAGGAACGGCTGGATTTAAATGTGGTGATTGCAGAGACCATAGACATCCTTGCCCCACCGAAGAATATTCAAATAACGGTGGAAAACAACTTGCCGGTAATCATGTGCGATCCAACCCGTATGGGACAAATTTTCCAAAATCTTATGGGAAATGCCATTAAGTTCATGGACAAGGCCGACGGCATTATCCGGGTGGGATGTAAAAATGATGGCGATTGGTGGAGATTCAGTATATATGATAATGGACCGGGCATTGACAAAAAATATCATGATAAAATTTTTCAAATTTTTCAGACATTGACTCCCAGAGATGAGCATGAAAATACAGGGATAGGGCTAACACTGGTTAAAAAAATAATTGAGTTATACGGTGGATCTATATGGCTGACATCTAAAAATGGTACTGGAACTACATTTTATTTTACACTGCCAAAGACAGGAGAAATACATGAGAAGCTCTAAACCCATTCTTCTGGTTGAAGACGATATTGTGGATGCCATGACCGTTAAACGAGCATTAAAAGAAATTAAGATTACCAATAAGTTGCATATCGTCAATAATGGTGAGGAAGCATTGGAATTTTTGAAGGATACTGATAATCAGATCCCCGGCATTATCTTGCTGGATCTGAACATGCCCAGAATGAACGGTATTGATTTTTTAAAAGTAGCCAAAAAAGATGACACCATAAAACGGATCCCCGTTATTGTGTTGACCACATCCAAAGACGACCAAGATAAAGTTGATAGCTTTAATCTGGGGGTTTCAGGCTATATGGTCAAGCCGGTTGATTATAAAAAATTTGTTGAAGTGGTCAAAACCATTGATCTGTATTGGACATTGAGCGAATTACCTGATTAATTGCTTTGATCACAGCATATACCGCCCTGACCCGCCAATTGCGAAAGCTGGCTGATCTTGTAACCAGGTCCCAGGGAATAATTCTGAACAAGCCCTTCCAGGAGCATGTAATGGATAGTAAAATAATAACTCTTCTTCTAATAGAGGACGATAAAGTTGATCAAATGGCCTTTGAAAGATTTGTCACAATCAATAATCTTTCCTATGACTATGCTATTGCCGGAAGCGTTACAGAAGCTGAAAAAATTTTAAAGACCAGTGATTTTGATATCATTATTTCAGATTACATGCTTAGTGACGGCTCCTCATTTGAACTGTTTGGCAGTTTTAGGGGTATGCCGGTTATTTTTACAACAGGTACCGGAAATGAAGAGGTTGCTGTTGAGGCCATGAAATCCGGCGCAAGTGATTACCTGATTAAAGATCCCCAGGGAAATTATCTCAAAACTCTTCCTGCCACCGTGGACCTTGCCCTTAAACGCAAACACAATGAAGATCAATTGCGACAGTATCATGAACGGCTGGAAGTCATGGTCATGGAACGGACTGCTGAACTGGAGAAACGTACGGATGAACTGGAGAGGGAAATCGCTGAGCATAAGCGCACAGAGACGAAACGCCTTGCCATTGAATCCCAGCTTCGCCAGTCCCAAAAAATGGAATCCATTGGCCTGTTGGCGGGGGGGATTGCCCATGATTTTAACAATATTCTTACATCCATTATCGGCTTTGCCCAGATTGCCCTGGAAGATGCAGCAGAGGGTTCTGCCATTGAGGACGATCTCAATGAAATTCTCACCGCCGGAACCAGGGCTAAGGATTTGGTCAAGCAGATACTCACCATCGCAAGACGCAGTGATGAAGAACGAGTATACATAAGAATTGATCTTATTGCCAGGGAAGTGGTTAAATTTATTCGTTCTTCAATTCCAACAACAATTGAAATACAGTCAAATATTACCAGTTGCGAGTCTATTATGGGCAACCAGGCCCAGATGCATCAGGTCTTCATGAACCTTTTTACCAATGCCGCCCATGCAATGGAAAAAGATGGGGGGAAACTTTATGTGGAGATGGAAGATATTTATCTTGGCGACGTAGATGTTTTAAAATATCCGGATCTGAAATCAGGAAAGCACATTAAAATTATGGTTTCAGATACAGGCTCCGGCATGTCTCAGGAGATCCTGGATTTAATCTTTGATCCTTATTTTACAACGAAAAAGGCTGGGGAAGGAACGGGACTGGGACTTGCCATGGTACACAGTATAATCGTGTCATACGGTGGGACCATACTTGTTTCTAGCCAGTTGGGAAAGGGTTCTGTTTTTACTATCTATCTGCCCGTTGCCAAAAAGATACCGGTTTATGAAACCCATAAACCGGAAACCTTGCCCAGGGGTACGGAAAAAATCTTGTTTGTTGATGATGAGTTGCCCATTGTGAAACTCAACCAGAATATATTGCAACGGTTTGGTTATCAGGTAACCCCCCTGATCGACAGCCTGGAGGCTTTGGCTGCTTTTAAAGCAAATCCCCGGGAATTTGATCTTCTCATAACCGACATGACCATGCCACATTTAACGGGCGAAAAACTTGCACAGTCAATTCTGGAAATCCGACCGGAACTTCCAATTATATTGTGTACGGGGTACAGTAAAAAATTATTGGATGGTTCTACAGCAATAAATAACATCAAGGCAGTTTTAAAAAAACCGATTCCCAGAAAACAATTATTGGAAACTGTTCGCAGTGTGCTTGATGGCGTAAAATAGTGGTGAGCAAGCCTAAGAAGCACACGCGGGCTAAACAAAAGTTGCCCAGATTACATCTGTCCACCCCCGAGCGTCTTATATAGGTTAACAAGATTACCAAGGTAGGACTGACGCACCGCAATGGCGGACTGCTCTGCTGCAAAAAGGGAACGCTGGGAGTCCAGCACAGACAGAAAATCGTCAATCCCGTTCAGGTATCTGGCCTGTGAGAGTGTGTAGGTCTTCCTGGTCTCATCCACCAAGGCATTCTGTGCCTTCAACTGATCTCCATAGGTTTTTCTTGCTGCCAATTGATCTGCCACTTCCTTAAATGCCGTCTGAACGGCCGCCTCATATTCTGCGGCAGCAATTTTTTCGTTCACTGTGGCCTTTTCAATATTTGCCTTTATCCCCTCCCGGTTAAAGATGGGTATGGACAGCGAAGGGGCAAAATTCCAGGCATAGGCAGCCCCCGAGCCCAACAGATTTGTAAGATCATCACTGGCAAGCCCCACCGCACCGGTAAGAGAGATGCGGGGATACAGTGCGGCCCGGGCTGCTCCGATATCCGCATTTGCCGCCTTTAAACGGTGCTCTGCCGCCCTGATATCCGGACGTTCCAGAAGCACCCGGGAGGGCAGACCCATGGGAAGTCCTTCCATAAACTTTACCGTATCAATGGTGTCAGTACTATCCAGAATATCGGTCACCGTGGTACCGGCCAGAAGCGTTACCGCATTCACGGCTTGGGCTGCCAGCCTTGAGTAGCGGGCAATGGAAACCTTTGCGCTTTCAACGGATGTGGCGGCTTGGGCCAGATCCAGCCGGGAGGCGGATCCCACATCGTAACTGCCCTTGATTACGTTATAGGTCTCTTTCTGGGCCTTTAAGGTATCCTGTGCAAGGGCAAGCAATTTTTTGTTAGCAAGGTAGCTGAGATAGGCATCCGCCGTGGAAGCGATGAGGGCTATGCGCACATTTACAGCAGCTTCTTCTGTGGCCAGATAGGTTTCAAGGGCCTTCTGGTTCAAACTTTTCACCCGACCGAAAAAATCCAGTTCGTAGGCAGTGACACCCACATTGGCACCAAAGGCTGAGTTAACATAGGAGCTGCCCGTGGAACTGATATCTTCAGGTACTCCCTGTCGGGTAAAAGAAGTTTCTCCGGAGACCACCGGAAGTGTATCCGCCCTGGTGATGCGGTATGCGGCCTTTGCCTGTTCAATGGTGAGAATGGCTATCCTGAAATCCCTGTTATGGTCCAGTGCCCTTGAAATCAGCTCCCTTAAAGACGCCGATTCAAAATAGGATTGCCAGGCGATGTCAGAAACCGGAATGCTGACACCGATACCGGGTTCGCCGATCTTCTTTTCTGCCAGCTTCTCCGCTGCTTCTTCAGGCCAAGCATCAGCGACCGGAAATACGGATTGTCTATATTCCGGTGCAGTGACGCATCCGGCTGTCATCATCATCAAAACGACCATCAAGGCTGTCATAATATTTTTATTTGACATAACTGACCTCTTTGGGGGCCTGTCCGGCCTTTTTTCGGGTTTGGGTCATCTTCTCCAGGATCACAAAGAAGAGGGGCACAAAGATAAGGGCAAGGGAAGTAGCCGCAAGCATACCGCCGATCACCCCGATGCCGATGGCATTCTGGCTGGCCGACCCGGCACCGTCGGCCACAGCAAGAGGCGTAACCCCCAGAATGAAGGCAAACGAGGTCATGAGAATGGGCCGCAGCCGCTGCTCGGAGGCAACCATGGCGGCGGTGATAAGGTCCAGCCCCTTTTCATGGAGATCCTTGGCAAACTCTACGATGAGAATGGCATTTTTGGCAGCAAGCCCAATGGTGGTCAACAGGGCAATCTGAAAATAAACGTCATTGGAGAGACCGGCCCAGAGGGTGGTCGCCACTGATCCAATTACGCCCAGGGGCACCACCAGCATCACCGCCAGGGGGATGGACCAACTCTCGTAAAGAGCTGCAAGGCATAGAAATACAAAAAGAAGGGAAACTGCATACAAAAGCGTTGTCTGGGAGCCTGCAGTGCGTTCCTCATAGGAAATACCGGTCCACTCAAGCCCGATACCCGTGGGCAGATTCTGTGCAATACCTTCTATAATCTTCATGGCCTCACCCGAACTGACCCCGGGGGCGGGTGCACCCAGTATCTCCTGGGAAGCACTGCCGTTGTATCGTTCCAGCTTGGGAGAGCCATAGGTCCACCTGGCGGTGGCAAATGAGGAAAAAGGGACCATTTCTCCGCTTGAATTTCTAACATACCAGCTGTTCACATCTTCCGGAAGCATCCTGAAGGGTGCATCTCCCTGCATGTAAACCTTTTTTACCCTGCCATTGTCCATGAAATCATTGACATAGGCGGAACCCCAGGCCGTGGAGAGGACAGAAATGATATCCGACGTGGAGATCCCCAGGGCTTCTGCCTTTTCATAATCAATATCCAATTTATACTGGGGGACATCCGACAGCCCATTGGGCCGAACCCCCACTAGCTTGGGGTTCTGGGAAGCCATTCCCAGCATCTGGTTTCTGGCGGCAACCAGGGTATCATGGCCCACTCCGGCCCGGTCCACCAGCTGGAAGTCAAAGCCTGTGGCATTTCCCAGCTCGTTGATGGGTGGTGGAATAAAAGCATACACCATGGCATCCTTAATACGATAAAGATTTTTCATGGCTCGACGGGCAATGGCTGCGGACTTCTGGTCTGGACGGTGACGTTTCTCCCAATCCTTTAACTGCACAAATCCCAGGCCCACATTCTGGCCGTTTCCGGCAAAACTGAACCCAGTTACCGTGAACAGTCCCTCGACATTCTCCGCCTCCTCGTTTAGGAAATAGTCTTCGACCTGTTTAATACTCTCCAGGGTTCGTTCCATGGTGGCTCCGGGAGGGGCGGAAATCATCAACATCATTGATCCCTGGTCCTCATCGGGCAGAAAAGAGGTGGGCAATTCCCTGAACATGTAAAACAGTCCGCCCAAAAGGATAAGATAGACCATAAAAAATCTGATCCCCCTGGAAGCTGTATATCCCACACTCCTGCGGTAGAAGGATTTGCCCGCATCAAAGCTTTTATTAAACCAGCCGAAAAATCCTTTTTTCCCCTGGTGATGCCCTTTTTTAACCGGTTTTAAAAGCGTACTGCAAAGGGCCGGCGTCAAAATCAGGGCCACAATGACCGACAACGCCATGGCCGATACAATGGTAATGGAGAACTGACGGTAGATGGCACCGGTGGCACCACTGAAAAATGCCATGGGAATGAACACGGCAGACAGAACCATGGCAATGCCCACAAGGGCTCCTGTGATCTGGGACATGGACTGCCGTGTGGCCTCCCTGGGGGAGAGGCCAGTCTCTCCCATGACCCGTTCAACATTTTCCACCACCACAATGGCATCATCCACCAAAAGCCCAATGGCAAGCACCATGGCAAACATGGTGAGCACGTTGATGCTGAACCCGAAGGCGGACAGCACCCCGAAGGTGCCAAGGAGCACCACGGGAACGGCAATGGTGGGAATCAAGGTAGCCCTGAAATTCTGCAGAAACAGGTACATGACGAAAAAGACAAGAAAAATCGCCTCGATCAGCGTTTTGACAACCTCTTCAATGGAGAGTTTGACAAAGGGGGTGGTATCGTAGGGATAGGCGACCTTGAGTCCCTGGGGCATGAATGCCGACAGCTCTTTGATCTTATCCTTGACCCGCTGGGCTGTATCAAGGGCATTGGCCCCGGTGGATAGGCTGACGGCCATGGCCGAAGCCTCCATGCCCTTGTATCTGGCGACTCGATTATAGGATTGAACCCCCAACTCCACCCGGGCAAGATCCCTGAGGTTGACCTGGGAGCCGTCCTTATTCACCTTTATCAGGATGTTTTCAAAATCTTCCACCGTGCTCAGTTTGGACTGGACAGATATGGAGGCATTGAGCTGCTGGCCGGCAACGGAGGGAAAGCCCCCCAGCTGCCCTGCTGTAACATCCACATTTCTTGCCTTGATGGCCGTCTTGATATCCGAAGGCATGAGGCTTAAGGAGTGGAGTTTTTCCGGGTTAAGCCAGATCCGCATGGCATGCTGTTCTCCGAACACGTTCAGGTCTCCTACCCCCTGGACGCGGCTGATGGTTTCCGCCAGATTGGATTTGATATAATCGGAAATATCATCGCCGCTCATACGGCCATCTTCTGAATAAATTCCAGCCACCAGCAAAAAACTTTTTGAGGCTTTTTTCACCGTAAGCCCCTGGGTCTGTACCTCCTGGGGCAGCAGGCTCATGATGGTCTGGACTTTGTTTTGCACCTGCACCTGGGCAATATCCGGGTCAGCTTCAGGCTCAAAGGTAAGGGTAATGGACAGCTGACCGCTGGAATCGCTGGCAGAGGAAAAATACCTGAGGTAATCAATCCCGGTCAAGTTTTGTTCAATTACCTGGGTAACGCTGTTTTCCACCACCTGGGCTGATGCACCGGGATAGGCAGTGGTAATACTGATGCTGGGAGGTGCAATTTTAGGATACTGCTCCACCGGCAGGGTCAAGACGGCAAAGAGTCCCGCCAGCATGATGACAATGGCAATCACCCATGCAAAGATGGGTCTTTCTATAAAAAAACTGGACATATTGTTATCCTGTTATCAACTATTGGATGGTTGATTTTCCACGGGGGTAACCTTTGCCATGGGACGGATCTTCTGAATTCCCCGGGTAACCACCCGGTCTCCCGGAACAAGCCCCACCGCCACCAGCCATTTATCACCAATGGCCTTTGAGAGGGTAATATTGCGGATTTTAACTGTATTGTCGACATCAACCGTCCAGACAAATGTGGAGCCGTCTGGGTTTCTGACCACAGACTGCTGGGGAATGGTGATGGCACTCTCCTGGCGGGACTGTTCTACTCTGGCCCTGACAAAAAGCCCAGGCAGGAGTTCGCCTTCAGGGTTGGGAAACAGGATTCTAAGCTGAACCATGCCTGTCCCCGGGTCCACGGTCACATCGGAAAACATAATTGTTCCACTGGCGGTAAAGGGCCGGGTTTCACTGTCCAAAATCAGCAGGGCCTCGAGATTCCTGTCACGGGATTTTATCTGACGTCGCAAACGCATGAGTTCACCGCTAGACTGGTTCACATCCACATAAATTTGATCAAGGTTCTGGATGGTGGCAAGGGCAGTTGTCTGGTTGGCCGTGACCAGAGCACCTTGGGTGACACTGGACCTGCCAATTTGACCGGAGATGGGAGCAAACACCTTTGTGTAGTCAAGATTGATCCGGGCCTTTGACAAATTGGCTTTGGCAACGGCAACCTTTGCGCGGGCCTGGGCAAGTCCTGCCACGGCATCATCATATGCCTGCTGGCTGACTCCGCCCATTTTAACCAGTTTTGTGTAGCGTTGCACCATTGGCTCCACGGCTTTAAGGTCTGCCCGGGCTTCGGTGAGGCTGGCTGCTGCAGAATCGTATGCTGCCCTGTAAGTGGCCGGGTCGATCTGGTACAGCTGCTGCCCCTTTTCAACATAGCTTCCCTCAATGAAAAGCCGCTCAAGTATTATTCCGGTCACCTGGGGGCGAATCTCCGCCACCTGGAAGGCGGAGGTCCGACCGGGAAGATCACGGGTAAACACAATCTGTTCTGATTGCACCGTATAAACATTCACTTCCACCGGCGGGGGAACCGGGGTGGCTTCGGCGTTTTCGTTCCGGGCCTGGGCCATGGAGTTGTGGTTTGTTATCCAGAAAAAGCAAAGGCCCATAAGAGCCGCTGCAATAAGGCCTGAAAAAAATTTTACTTTCATGGTTTTTCCTTTTCCTTCAAAATCATCCTGTCCAAAAGACAGATGACATCTTTCTTTATTTTATCCATCTCCCAGGCTGTCTCATCCCGGTTATGGAAGGTCTGCATCGTACCTATGACCGTGCCGAAAATCATTGAGGCCATCACAAACGGATCAAGATCCACAAACACTCCTTTGTGGATTCCTTCCCTGCAGAGTCGGACCAGGGGGTGGACTACAGTCTCAAATTTTTCTTTCTCAAATTCAGACGCGGTCCTCTGGCTCTGAATAAATTGAAAGTAGAGGGGATAGTCATTATGGAAATTGAATACGGAATCGACAAAATCATGCAGTTTTGTCTTCGGGGAATTATCAGATTCAAAGATGGCTTGGTTTTGTTCCACCTTGGGAGTTATTAAGGTCTGGTGTACATGGTTTATCAGCACTTTTTTATTCTTGAAGTAATTGTACAGGGTACCTTTTGCCACCCCGCACTGTGCCGCAATAACATCCATAGTAATCGGCTGATTTCTGGAGATAAGTTCCAGAACAGTTGTTGAAATTTCCACCTTTATCATGTTGTCCAGCAACTCTTTTTTCCTGGTGATTTTACCCATGCCCCCACTCCCTGTTTTTTAAATACCAGGGGCCACTTCCTGCAACAATGACCGCCCGGCACACGAATTAAACTAGTTGGTCAATAAATGACTGTCAGGTCATATACATGACCTGACAGTTTTGTGTCAATCTTTTTTTCCAATTGCACTATTTCCCAGGGGCTGGAGCCGTATGGTAATTGATATGAGAAAAAGGGATTGGCAGGAAGCTATGCAAACCAATTCTAAAATATCCTGGTATTCCAAAACATTTAAAGTTGACATATATGAATTTTCAACATTTCATTGTCCTATTGTTTACAGATTCACAATGGTTCGCGGATATTTTACTCAATCCGATGGCAGTCGTGAATATTTTACGACAGAGCCCTCAGAAGTATCAACTCACCACCATATGAGCAAAAACATAATAAGGCTTGCCTGCTTTTTAGCTGTCATTTGTGGCGTAACACTAAG
>NZ_BAAHYK010000048.1:0-42120 GCF_054657595.1 Desulfocicer niacini | reverse complement strand
GTCCAAAGGTAAAGCAAGGAAAGATTTAAATGAAATGCGGTCATTGATCTGGCTTTCAAGTTCTGGATCAGAATTGATTTGGAACCATTTTTGAAGGAGAAAACATTTGAAAAGAAGAAGCGGAGAATATGCTCGTTCACCTTCCTTGGATTTGCCGACTGGGTAGTGTTTATAAATAAGTTTTTCAATGGGATTCCAATCGATAGTTTTTTCAATCTGATTTAGAAAAACATAGGTTCGATTTTTATCAGAGTGATTTTGGATAGCGATGTCAGCAAAGGAAAAATTCTGTTCAATCTTTTTGTATGCCATAATGCCCCCTATTGAATGAATTTGTGGTGACACAATAACATAAAAACGCAATTATTTCAATATTATATATAATTTTTTTTAAGGTTTTACAGCAACATGGGTAAGAAAACTAGAGCTACTGGTGTGCAAGTTGGCCTTAATCAATATGGTCGTGCAAAGGTCTCGTTATGTTAATTGGATTTATAATATATAAGGAGCTGTTTGATGTTTGGAAAGATTGTGGATCGGAAAATACGAATTGCGGTTGTGGGGTGCGGACGGATTTCCAAAAATCATCTCAAATCCATTGAAATGCACAAGGAAGATCTGGAGCTGGTGGCGGTGTGTGAGTCCAACCGCGATCTGTTGGCAACGGTGTCCCAGGAGCTGGGGGTACCGGGATTTAACAACATGGACATCATGCTCCAGGAGATGGATCTGGATATGGTTTCCATCTGCACCCCCAGCGGGATTCATCCCCAGCAAGTGATCAAGGCGGCCCGGGCTGGAGTTCATGTGATAACGGAAAAGCCCATGGCCACCCGGTGGAAAGACGGGCTGGAGATGGTCCGGGCCTGTGATGATGCCAGGGTGCGGCTCTTTGTTGTCAAGCAGAACCGGCGGAACTCCACCTTGCAGTTGCTGAAACGGGCTGTGAAGGAAAAACGATTTGGCCGCATTCACATGGTCAGTCTTAACGTGTTCTGGACCCGGCCCCAGGAATATTATGACAGTGCAGCGTGGCGGGGCACCTGGGAGCTGGACGGCGGCGCGTTCATGAACCAGGCCAGCCATTATGTGGATCTCCTGGAGTGGCTCATTGGACCCATTGCCGATATCCAGGCCATGACCGGCACCCTGGAGCGGGACATTGAGGTGGAAGACACCGGTGTCATGAATATCCGGTGGCGCAACGGGGCCATGGGCTCCATGAGCGTTACCATGTTGACCTATCCCAAAAATTATGAAGGGTCCATCACCATATTGGGTGAAAAGGGCACTGTGCGGGTGGGGGGCGTGGCCGTCAATGAGATCCAGACCTGGGATTTTGAGGAAGCAAAAGAGTACGACAAAGATATCCAGGAGGCCAACTACCAGACCACCTCTGTGTATGGGTTCGGGCATCCCCTCTACTTCAAAAACGTGGTGGATGTCATGCGGGGCCAGGCCGAGCCTGAAACCGATGGCCGTGAGGGCTTGAAATCCATGGAAGTGCTCATCGCCGCCTATCTCTCCGCCCGGGATAACAAGACAATTTCCCTGCCCCTAGAATATTAGAAAGGTTTTATGGAGATAAAATATGTCTTTTGTGCATGAAACTGCCATTGTGGATGATGGCGCAACCATAGGAGAGGGTTCCCGGGTGTGGCACTGGGCGCACATATGCGGTGGGGCTGTGATCGGTGAAGGATGCTCCTTTGGACAGAATGTGTTTGTGGGCAACAAGGTGACCATCGGCAATAATGTCAAGGTGCAGAACAATGTCTCGGTGTATGACAATGTCACCCTGGAAGATGATGTGTTCTGCGGTCCGTCCATGGTGTTTACAAATGTGTATAATCCCCGGTCCGCCATCTCCCGAAAGGATGAGTATCGCTGCACCACGGTCAAAAAAGGGACAACCCTTGGAGCCAACTGCACCATTGTGTGCGGCAATGACATTGGCGAATATGCCTTTATCGGTTCCGGTGCGGTGGTCAATCGAGATGTCAAGCCCTTTGCCCTGATGGTGGGAGTACCGGCCCAGCAGATTGGCTGGATGAGCCGGTTTGGTGAGCAGCTGAATCTGCCCTTGGAGGGAGATGGCGAGGCAATATGTGAACACACCGGAGAGCGGTATTTGCTGAACGACGGCAATGTCAGCCTCCAGGGGTGATAGGAAATTTTAAAAGGGCTTGTCATTGTGAAAATGTCTGTGAATTCATGGATGTCATGATGATAACGCCCTTTTTTTGATATTTACTTGGTTGGTGGGGCCTGGCTTGGCTTATTATGGGTGTTATTGGGGGCAATGTGTCGCCCAAAAGAGAAATGATGCCCACGCCGTGCCGGACCCTGATTTTACGGGGAGATCACGATGCAGTTTATTGATTTAAAAGCACAATATAGAAGTATTGAAGAGAACATAAATCAGAGAATCAAGGCTGTTCTGGAACATGGCCGGTTTATCATGGGGCCGGAGGTGGCAGAGCTGGAGGCGCGGCTGGCCCAATATGTGGGTGTGAAGCATTGCATCGGCGTTGCCAGCGGCACAGATGCCTTGCTGGTGGCCATGATGGCCCTGGGTGTGGGGGCAGGGGATGAGGTGATCACCACGCCCTTTACCTTTGTGGCCACGGCGGAGACCATTGCCTTGCTGGGGGCAAAGCCGGTGTTTGTGGATGTGCGACCCGATACCTATAATATTGTGCCGGAATTGATTGAAGATGCCATCACCGAAGAGACAAAGGCCATCATGCCGGTGAGCCTTTATGGGCAATGTGCGGATTTTGATGAGATCAATGAAATTGCGGTACGCCATGGCATCCCGGTGATTGAAGATGGGGCCCAGAGTTTTGGTGCCACTTACAAGGGCCGGAAATCCTGTGCCTTGTCCACCATTGGCTGCACCTCATTTTTTCCGTCAAAACCCCTGGGGGCCTATGGCGATGGCGGGGCATGTTTCACCGATGATGATGATCTTGCCACGGCCATGCGGGAGATACGGGTCCACGGCCAGGATCGGCGGTATCACCATCCCCGGGTGGGGATCAACGGTCGATTGGATACCATCCAGGCGGCGGTGCTGCTGGCCAAGATGGATATCTTTGAAGAAGAAGTGGTCCTGCGGGCGGAAGTAGGGGCCCGGTACACCGAGATGTTTGCCGGGGCAGATGTGATCCCGCCCTATATAGAATCCTTTAACACATCGGTGTATGCCCAGTACACCATCCAGGTGGATGATCGGGAGGCGGTCCAGGCAAAATTAAAAGAGATGGATATCCCCACAGCCGTCCATTACCCGGTTCCCCTCCACATGCAGCCAGCCTTTGAAGACCGAGAAAACGGATACCCTGTAGCCGAAGCCTTGGCAAAACGCGTAATCAGCCTGCCCATGCATCCCCGTCTCTCTGCAGAAGATCAAAAAACCATATGGCGGGGTCTGACACAGTTAAGTTGACGTTTTTATTCATAATGTTGTTCAAAATATGGGTAAATAAGGGCTTAGGGTGCACTTTTTGATGCCGAAAAGGGGCTTTTAAGCAATTTTATTTGGGGTCAGATTTGGGGTCAGGCTTGGCTTATTGGTGTTATTGTAAAACCGCCGATAGTTTACCCCCCAATAACACCAATAAGCCAAGCTTGACCCCTGACCCCATCGTACCCCATCGTATTTTGCAGGATAAGGATATTATTATGGACGATGATCGTTCAGTCTTTATAAATCCCGGGTTTCTGGTGGTATGTTCACTGGTGGTGATGACGCCCATGTTCAGGGGATCTGTGCATTTGTGGGCAGAGACCGTGATTCAGATGCTGGTTTTGACGGGTGTTTTGTTTGTTTTTCTGGAGAAGTTGTTATCTGGGGATAAATCAAAGGAAATCCATGATGTAGGGGCAAAAACAAGGCGTTCAAAGGGTGCTGAAAATTCGAAAAGTACCACTCGTTCGATTCGCTTATCTGATTTGGAAAAAAACAAGTCTTCTGGGGGAGCTGCACGTTTGGGGCTTCCGGCAAAGCAGATCTTTTGGTTTGTGGTGGTGCCTTGCAGCTTGCTGGGTGCGTGGGCCACATTGTTTTCCCGCCAGGGCAGTATTGCCATGGAAGGCATGACCATGCTGGTGACCTATCTGGCTTTGTTTTATATTGCCTATGATGCCGTGCGGACCCGGAAGGAACAGCGTATCCTGGTTGGGGTTGTTGTGGGAACGGCTTTGTTTTTGTCCACTATTGGTATGCTGAAACGGTTTGATCTGCTGGTGTTTCCCTGGTGGGATTACTCCGGGGAAGTGGGTGAAAATCATACTAAATTTTCCCTGTCAGGGGTATATGTGAACCGGAATCACATGGCCGGTTTTCTGGAGATGGCTATTCCGGTGTTTTTGGGACTGTTTCTTACCCGATCCCGGAGCATTGAAGTGCGAACCGGCATGATCTGCCTGGTGCTGTTTTTGATTGTGTCCCAGGCATTGACTCTTTCCCGGGGGGGGTGGGCCGCCACTGTGGGTGCTCTTCTTTTTATGATGGCGGTGTTGTTGCTGATGAAGGGGTTTAAGCACAAAAGGCTCATTGTTGCTATTACCGTGTCGGTGGTTGTGGTGGGGACGATTATTCTTGCCAGCACGCCGGTGGTGCAGAGAATTACAACCCTGACCCAGTGGGACGTAGAGGATAATTTTGGTGGGCGTTTTACCTACTGGGCCGGGACGGAAAATCTTATTAAAGACAATCTTTATACTGGAACAGGGCCGGGCACTTTTACCGAAGCTTTTCCGGCCTATCAGGCCCCCGGACTTGCTGTGTTGCCGGTGTATGCCCATCAGGATTACCTGCAGTTCATGGCGGACAACGGCATATTTTTCATCCCATTGATGCTGTGGTTGTTGTTTGTTTTTTTCCGTGAAGGCTTTCGTAAAATCAATGGCCGCAGCCGCCAGACCATGGGCATCACCCTGGGCTGCATGGCTGCCGTAGTGGCCATTTTAATTCACAGCTTCTCCGACTTCAACCTGCACATCCCCGCCAACATCGTCCTTTTCACAGTATTAACCTCAATGGTTCTTAGTCGCAGGGTCTGACCCCGCTAAGTTTCTTGTTTTATAGGAAATACTTGCTTGGAATGTGGTTTGAAACGGCCTTAGCATGTACTTTTTGATGCCCAAAAGGGGCTTTTAAGCAATCTGATTTGGGGTTTGTCCCCAGAAAAAAGGTAAATTCATGGATGATAATTGTAAAATAGCAGTGGTGGGGCTGGGTTATGTCGGACTTCCCCTGGCCATCCATTTCGGTGAGAAGTTTGACACGGTGGGGTTTGATCTCAAGGAAAAGATCATTGCCAACTGCCTTAAAAAGGAAGATCTCACAGGCGAGGTAAGCCGAGAAGAGTTTGAGCAGGCAGGGCGGTTTACGCCCACGTGTGATCCTACCATGCTTTGTGATGCCGATTACATTGTGGTGGCCGTACCCACCCCCATTGATCAGACCAGACGTCCGGATCTTCGGCCGGTGGAAGGGGCCACCCGCACCGTTGGCCAGCACATGAAAAAAGGGGCCATTGTTATCTTTGAATCCACAGTGTACCCCGGGGTGACCGAGGAACTGTGTGTGCCCATTCTGGAGGCGGAATCCGGGCTGACATGGAAAAAAGATTTCCATGTGGGATATTCCCCCGAGCGCATCAATCCCGGGGATAAGGAGCATACCCTGACAAAGATTGTCAAGGTGGTGTCTGGAGATGATGAAGCTACCCTGGACAAAGTGGCGACCCTGTATGAGTCCATCGTTGTTGCCGGTGTCCATCGCACCTCCACCATCAAAGAGGCCGAGGCGGCCAAGGTGATTGAAAACACCCAGCGGGATTTGAACATTGCCCTGATGAACGAGCTGGCCCTGATTTTTGACCGGCTGGGCATTGACACGAAAAATGTGCTGGAGGCGGCGGGTTCCAAGTGGAATTTTTTGAAGTTTTCACCGGGCCTGGTAGGTGGTCACTGCATTGGGGTTGATCCCTACTATCTGACCTTCAAGGCCCAATCCGAGGGATATCATCCCGAGGTGATTCTGGCAGGCAGGCGCATCAACGATAATATGGGGCGGTTTGTGGTGGAAAAGGCAGTAAAGATGATGATTAAGTCCAGCCAGCACATCAAGAATGCCCGGGTGGGGGTGCTGGGCTTGACCTTTAAAGAAGATTGCCCGGATCTGCGCAATACCCGGGTCATTGATATTGTCTCTGAATTAAAGGATTATGGGGCGGATGTGCTGGTGCATGATCCCATGGCCGATGCCGCCGAGGCCCAGGCCTATTACGGGGTAACCTTATGCCCCTGGGAAGAGATGACCGATTTGGGTGCTTTGATCATTGCCGTGCCCCACCGACAGTACAGAGAAATGTCCGTTTCAGACTTCACCGCCTGCCTGAATAAAAAAGGGTGCCTCATAGACGTAAAGTCCATGCTAAATCCTTGCGACGTAAACAAAACCGGCATAAATTTCTGGCGATTATAGCAGGGTCTGACCCCATTAACATATTGTTTTAATGTCTAATGTTGTCAGAAATGATGTCAAAAAAGGGCTTAGAGGCTACTTTTTGATGCCAAAAAGGGGCTTTTAAGCAATCTGGTTTGGGGTCAGGCTTGGCTTTTGGGCGTTATGGGGGGGAAGGTATCGTGGTTTTCCTTGGCCTGAGGCATGTTGTGTGATTTCTAAAAGCCCTTTGGGAGTTTTTCCTGACAGGGCTTTTTTTATTTGGCCTGTCTGGCGGGGAGATCTCTTGTGGTTGTATAAATAACACCCATAAGCCAAGCCTGATTCCAAGTGAGTTTGAATTTTTAAGTTGCATTGGTTCCTATTTACGGTTAAAAACTTGCCATGCTTTTCCAACTGAAAAATTATAATTTTTACATCATCTTTTTTCTGGATCTCCTTCTGTTTTCCCTGGCACTGTTCTTTGCCCATCTCATCCGATTTGAATTTGCCCTTCCTGATCTTCGGCTGCAGCAGTTCTGGCAATTGCTTCCTCTTGCGCTGCTCATTAAATCCTCGGCTTTTTTTGCCATGCAGCTTTACCGGGGGATGTTTCGCTATACCGGACTGAAGGATCTATGGCGGCTGTGCCGGGCTGTGGGGCTATCCTCACTGGTGTTGGTGTCAGGCATTGCCGTGATTTATGGGTTTGTGGGTTACTCCCGGTCGGTGTTTCTCATTGATGCGGTGCTGACATTGCTGTTCACCGGCTGCTTTCGCCTGCTCATCCGCTTCTTTTTTGCCCAGATCAGTCAACACCGGGAGGATCATCACCTTTTTCATCTGTTTAAGGCCAAGCGTAACTATAAGGTGCTCTTGATTTATGGCGCGGGCAGTGCCGGCGAAAAGCTCTACCGGGAAATTGCAGAAAACCCCCGCCTGCAATATCGGGTGGTGGGATTCATGGATGATGATCGTAAAAAGCTGGGCCGGTCCATCCATGGGGTTCCCGTGTGGGGCGGTCTGGGGGCAATGAGGGTGGTGACGGCAAAGCTTTGTGTCCAGGAGGTGCTCATTGCCGTGCCATCCTCCACCGGGGCGCAGATGCGGGCCATTGTGGAGGCATGCAAGGCCTGTGAGGTGCCCTTTCGAACCTTGCCGGGCCTGGGGAATATCATTGATTGCAAGGTGGATATCAAGACCCTGCGGGATGTGGAATATAAGGATCTGCTGCGCCGGGAACCGGTGCGGCTGGATTCTGAAAAGATCGCAGGCTATCTCAACGAAAAGGTGGTTATGGTCACCGGGGCCGGGGGCAGCATCGGCAGTGAGCTGTGCCGCCAGATCATCAAGTTTCAGCCCCGGCAGTTGATTCTGCTGGATGCCTGTGAGTCGGCCCTGTACCAGGTGCAGATGGAGTTGAAACATCGATCCGGGTACCAGCGCTATGCCGCGGTGCTGGGGAATATTCAGGATGAGGCATTGATTGACCGGGTGATGCGGCGCCATTCACCCCAGGTAATCTTCCATGCCGCAGCCTACAAGCATGTGCCCATGCTCGAACGGAACCCCTGGCAGGCGGTGAGCAACAACATCCGGGGTAATCAGGTGATGCTGGAAAAGGCAGTGGCGTATGGGGTGGGCCATTTTGTGCTGGTCTCCACCGATAAAGCTGTGCGGCCCACCAACATCATGGGGGCCTCCAAACGTATTTGTGAACTGATCCTTCACTCCAAAGTAGGTACTGGGTCTTCGGTACTGGGTACTGGGGAGGAGATCGGAGAATCCCCCAGCCCCCAGCCCCCAGCAAATGAAACCCAGCACCTGAAACCCAGCCCCCAGCACCCAGCCCCCAGCACCCAAAACCCAGAACCCAAAACCCGGTTAATGGCCGTACGTTTCGGCAACGTAGTCGGCTCATCAGGCTCAGTAATTCCCCTCTTCCGGGATCAGATAGAGCGGGGCGGCCCGGTAACGGTGACCCACCCCGACGTGACCCGGTATTTCATGACCATTCCCGAGGCGGCCCAGCTGATATTACAGGCCGGTGCCCAGGGCCAGGGCGGTGAGACTTTTATTCTGGAGATGGGCGAGAGCATCAAGATTGCCGACATGGCCCGGGATCTCATCCGGTTATCCGGCCTGGTGCCCGACGATGACATAGAGATCCGGTTCACGGGCCTGCGCCAGGGTGAAAAACTTTATGAAGAGCTCATAACAGAAGGGGAGGGCATCGTACCCACCACCCATGAAAAAATAATGGTGTTAAAACCCAATGGCGACTGGAACGGCCACGTCACCCAGCAAGCCTACCATGATTACCTGATGTCCCAACTATCTGACCTCTACACCGCCGCCGCCCAACACGACATCTGCGCCATCCGTGCCAAAATGCAGGAAATCGTCCCTGAATTCAAAGTCCAGGACAGCCAGTGTGTCCTTTAGGCGGATAGCTGGGTCTGACCCAGTTAATATGCTGTTTTTATATGTAATATCTCTATAGATATGGGGAAGAAAGGGCTTAGAGGCTACTTTTTGATGCCAAAAAGAGGCTATTAAGCAATCTCATTTGGGGTCAGGCTTGGCTTATTGGTGTTTTTGGGGGGGGAAGTATACGGGTTTTTCTCAGGCCTGAGATATGTTGCGTAATCTTTGAAAGCCCTTAGGGAGTTTCCCCGGCAGGGCTTTTTTTATCCTTCGGGCTTCATGCCTGAAAATTCAGCCCATTGATGCATGCCAAGGATTTTCCGATGGCCACCTTAATCAAAAAGTATTGGTTTTATTCCTAACTATTGGTTTTATTCCTAACTATTTACCACTTGACATTCGTATATATGTGTACGATTGTAGAACAATGAACGGTAACGAACTCCTGAAAAAACTGAAAAAATTAGCCAAAGAGAGGCAGGTGCACCTTGAATTGATCAAGGCCCATGGCAAGGGAAGCCATAGCACCCTGAAATTCGGGGCCAACAAGACCACCATCAAGGACCTGAAAAAAGAGATAGGCCCTGGTCTTTTAAAAAAAACACTTGATCATTTAGGCATCAACAAAGAGGACATATAAGGAGGTACGTCAATGCTTGAATTCTTATATCCTGCCAAAATAGAAAAAGAAGACGGATTTTTTACAATAACTTTTCGTGATATTCCTTTTGCCATGACAGATGGTAAAACTTACGAGGAATCCTTACAAGAAGCCGTTGATTGTCTCGGAGAGGCCCTGGCATCTTGCATTGTTGACAACGAAGATCTTCCCATGCCCAGTTTGGCCCGGCCTGGAGAAGTATTAATTACCCCACCAGCCCTGGTTGCAGCCAAAGCTGCTTTATATCTCGCCATTAGAGAAGCCGGTCTCAGTAAAAGTGCCTTGGCCATGAAACTCGGCGTTTCAGAAGCGGTTGGTCGACGTTTGCTGAATCCGCGCTACCAAACAAAAATTATTAATATAGATAAAGCCTTGGCTGCCATGGGCAAAAGAATGGTCATTGGCATCGCCTGAATGAGTCCGTAACGCGGGTTGATGGCAGGGTCTGACCCCGTTAAGTTTTTGTTTTTATAAGTAATGTTGCCTTAAAAATGGGCAAAAAGGCTCTTAGCGTGTACTTTTTGATGCCAAAAAGGTGCTTTTAAGCAAGGGGATATTGGGGGCAGGCTTGGCGTAGTTGAGATACTCAAGAGTCATAAGTCCTCATAAACACAAAACATACACCTTGACTGAAAAAGCAGAACCGGATAAAATTTCAACATGGCAGAACAGAAGAACAACATAGAAGTTATCAACCCCCATGACAAGCTGTTCCGGAAAACTTACGGCACCAAAGAAAATGCCCGTAGCTTTTTGATCAACTATCTGCCGGGCCAGGTTCTAAAGCTGGTGGATCTGTCCACTTTGGAGATCAGCAAGGACAGTTTCATTGAAAAAGAGCTGGCCGACTATTATTCCGACATGCTGTACCGGGTCATGCTCAAGGATGGCAGTGCCGGATTCATATACCTGCTGTTTGAACACAAAAGCTATCACGACAAATATGTCCATCTTCAGCTGCTGGAATACATGGTCAAGATCTGGCGTCTGTATATCAAACAACACAAGGGCAAGGTTAAATCTGTCAAACTGCCCATTGTTATCCCGCTGCTGATTTGTCATGCCAGAAAAGACTGGCCGGAAGATACCGTGCGGCTGACATCGCTGCTGTCCGGTCCGGTGGACGACCTTGCCGGGTACATCCCGAATTTCGGGTTAGAACTGTACGACCTGCACCGGTTCTCCGATGATCAGATAAAAGGCACCATCATGAGCCGGGTGATGCTGCTGCTGTTCAAGTACATTTTTAAACCTGAACTGCAGCACAAGCTGCCGGAGATCTTTTCCCTGCTGCGGACATTGGTGGAAAAAGAGACCGGGCTGCAATATCTGGAGACGGTTATCCGGTACCTGGCATCGGTAGTGGATGAAGAGGATCTGTCATTGCAACAAATAAAGGAGATGGCGGAGCAGGCGATCTCTAAAGAGACAGGGGGATATATCATGACACTGGCGGAAAAACTTCGGAAAGAAGGTGAAGAGAGAGGCCTTGTTGAAGGCGAGAAGAGAGGCCTTGTTGAAGGTGAGAAGAGAGGCCTGAGAGAAGCCATCGAACTGGGCATCACTCTTAAGTTCCCAGGAGATATTGATGCAGTGATGGCCAAAGTGAATAAAATAGATGATGTGGAAGTGCTTGTAAAAATTACAAAGGCAATCAAAACCGCAAAAGACAGCTCGGAAATTCTTAGGTTGGCGGGGGGGTGACCGAAAGCGCCGTCTTTTTTGCACTATGACCAATGCGTAGCCCTCACCAGCGGTACAGCCGCCATGCATCTGGCATTAAAAGAACTTGGCATAGGCCCGGGAGACGAAGTAATCGGCTCCACCTTAACTTTTGTGGGCAGTATCAGCCCCGTGATATTTCTGGGGGCAACCCTGGTACTGCTGGACTGTGATCGCACCTCATGAAACATGGACCCGGCATTGAGTTCATGCCCCAGGCCGAGTATGGCATTCCCAACCGGGGCCTGTGCCCCATATTCGCCTGTTTGGGGCTGCGTAGCATACTGATTGCTATGTGAGCAGACCAAAACGGGTGAAGTTGGGGTGCTGACCGAATATTTACTTAAAAATGGGCTGAAAAGATCTTAGAGTATACTTTTTGATGCTAAAAAGTAGATTTTAAGCAATGAGAAATAAGCTGAAGTCAGGCTTAAAAGTTAACCTTCACAAGAGAGATTTCATATGTTTGTCCAGCTGAAAAATATTAATTTTTTACGTAATATTTTCCATTGATCTGATCCTGTTCTCCCTCTACCTGTTGTACGCCTATCTCGTCCGGTTTGAGTTTGTTTCAAGCCACGCCATGCTGGAGCCGTTTTTTTATCTCCTCCCCGCAGTCCTTGGCCTGAAATCCCTGACGTTTTTTGTAATGAAGCTTTACAAGGGCATGTTCCGCTATGTCGGGCTCAACGATCTGTGGAATCTTGCCAAGGCCGTGGCCATTTCGACCCTGCTGCTCATGGTCGGCGTCCTCGTGTTTCATCGGTTCCAGGGATTTTCCCGGGCCGTGTTTCTCATTGACGGGATCCTGACATTGTTGTTTGCTGGGGGATTCCGGCTGTTGATCCGGTATCTTTTCAAGGAGTAACTCTCTCACAAAGGCCAGGGCAAAGGGCTTCGTCTGTTTACCAATGATAATAATAAAAAACCGGTGTTGATATATGGGGCGGGAAGTGCCGGGGAGAAGTTTTACCGGGAGATATCGGAAAATTCCAGACTCAATTACCGGGTGGTGGGGTTTGGCGATGATGATCACAATAAAAAGGGGCGCTCCATCCATGGGGTCACCGTGCTTGGCGGTACAGCGGATCTGGCCCACATCAAGGAGAACCACAAGATCGCCGAGGTGATCATTGCCATGCCCTCCTCCACGGGTAAGGTCCCTGAATTCAAGGCCCAGGACAGCAAATGCGTCCTATAACGGGGTCTGACCCAATGTGATGTGGGGTCAGGCTTGGCTTATTGGTGTTTTGAGGGCGGGGACAGATTTAATAACAGTTTACTGGGCTTGCACACCGATCAATCTTGGAGTTGATTTTGACTTCGGTTGTAATCATTCCTTTTGTGTTGACAATATAAATACGTTCTTGTGTGTTTTTTGTGTAGACAAATACTTTTTATCGGAGATGAAATCATGATTCATGGAAATACTGCTGCAAGTCGGCGTACCGCCGCAATAAACCTTCGTGCATTTCCTGCCCAGCGAGAACTGATAGATCGTGCTTGCATTGCTACACATAAAAAAATGACTGATTTTATTCTTGAAGCGGCCTGCCGGGAAGCTGAGCATGTCCTGTGTGATCGGCGTTACTTTATGTTGGATGACGAATCGTTTAAAGCCTTTGACGCGGCTTTAAATGTCCCGTTAAGTGACAATAAAGCAGTTCAAAAACTTCTGGCCGGGAAGGCACAATGGGAAGATTAATCCCTCCCACTTCCTTGACGGTCGATCACCAAACAGTTGGTTTCGATTGTGGAATTGATTCTCTCAATGAATGGTTGGTCCGTCGTACACTAAAAAATGAGTATGGGGGAGGATCACGGACGTATGTGGTGTGCAATGACAAACAGGTTATGGGTTACTACGCCATTGCAGCGGGCAGTGTTGACCATGGGGATGCACCGGGACGGATAAGGAGAAATATGCCCGATCCTATCCCTGCGCTGATTCTGGGTCGCCTGGCTGTGGATCAGAAATGTCAGGGAGCAGGAATTGGTCAAGGATTGCTCAAGGATGCGGTTGCACGCTCAATTAATGTTTCTCTACAGATTGGTGCCCGTGTTCTCATCGTTCATGCACTCAACAACAAAGCAGAGGCATTTTATCTCAAACATGGCTTTATGGTGAATTCGGCAATATCAAATACATTATTTTTGCCACTGTTATAGCCGGGTAGAGTTGATGGGGTCAGGCTTGGCTTATTGGTGTTATTGGGGGGTAAAGTATACGGCTTTTATCTGCCCTGAGATCTGTTGCGTAATTTTTGAAAGCCCTTTGGGAGTTTTTCCCGACAGGGCTTTTTTATATTTGACAGCAGTACTTCCCTTCGGTACTGTTTGATAAAACAGCCCGGATTGTACATGTGCTCAGGATGTGGACGTATTATGAGTAACGTAGAATCAGGCTTGTGATTCTAAACTGCCTGATCCTGCCATGCTGGCTGATTCAACGATTTGTGGCATCTTGCCAAGGCCGTGGCCATCTCCACACTCCTGCTCATGACTGGCGTGCTCGTGATCCATCGCTTCCAGGGATTTCCCCGGGACATATTTCTCATTAACGGGGTGCAGATATTGATGTTGGTCGGGGACAGTGGTTTGTTTGGGTCAGACCCCATAAAAAAGGTAAATTCATGAATGATAATTGTAAAATAGCAGTGGTGGGACTCGGCTATGTTGGGCTTCCTTTGGCCATCCATTTTGGTGAAAAATTTGATACGGTGGGTTTTGATCTCAAGGAGAAGATTGTTGATAACTGTCTGAAAAAGCAAGATCCCACAGGAGAAGTCAGCCGGGAAGATTTTGAGCGGGCAGGGCGGTTTACGCCCACGTCTGATCCCACCATGCTGGCGGGTGCCGACTATATTGTGGTGGCGGTGCCCACCCCCATTGACCGGGCCAGACGTCCGGATCTTGGGCCGGTGGAAGGGGCTGCCCGCACCGTTGGTCAGCACATGAAAAAGGGGAGCATTATTATCTTTGAGTCCACGGTTTACCCCGGGGTGACCGAGGAGCTTTGCGTGCCCATTCTGGAGAAAGAATCCGGCCTGACATGGAAGACCGATTTCCATGTGGGATATTCCCCTGAGCGCATTAATCCCGGGGACAAAGAGCACACATTGATTAAGATTGTCAAGGTGGTGTCCGGTGACGATAAAGAGACCCTGGGCAGGGTGGCTGACCTGTATGAATCCATTGTCATTGCCGGTGTGCATCGCACCGAGACCATTAAAGAAGCCGAGGCCGCCAAGGTCATTGAAAACACCCAGCGAGATTTAAACATTGCCCTGATGAACGAGCTGGCCATGATTTTTGATCGACTGGGCATTGATACCAAAAATGTGCTGGAGGCGGCGGGGTCCAAGTGGAATTTTTTGAAGTTTTCCCCGGGCCTTGTGGGCGGTCACTGCATTGGGGTTGATCCCTACTATCTGACCTTCAAGGCCCAATCCGAGGGCTATCATCCCGAGGTGATCCTGGCGGGTCGGCGCATAAATGATAATATGGGCCGGTTTGTGGTGGAAAAGACGGTGAAGATGATGATTAATTCCAGCCAGAATATTAAAAATAACCGGGTGGGGGTGCTGGGGCTTACCTTTAAGGAGGATTGCCCGGATCTGCGCAATACCCGGGTCATTGATATAATTTCTGAGTTAAAAGATTACGGTGCGGATGTGCTGGTGCATGATCCCATGGCCGATGCCGCCGAGGCACGGGCCTATTATGAGGTGGAACTGCAGCCCTGGGAAAAAATGACGGATCTGGGTGCCTTGATCATTGCCGTGCCCCACCGTCAGTACAAAGAGATGTCTGTGCCGGACTTCACCGCCTGCCTGAATAATAAAGGCTGCTTAATAGACGTAAAATCCATGCTGGACATGGATGCCGTCAAAAAAACCGGCATCAACTTCTGGCGCTTGTAGTGGGGTCAGGCTTGGCTTATTGGTGTTATTGGGGGGTAAGCCTGATCCCTCCTCAAAATGGCCCATGTTGTGATCAAGCCCTTTTAAGCCAAGCCTGAACCGATTCATATGCCGTAGGCAGCATCATGGGGTCCGAGCAGAATGAACTTGAGGGTTTTATCCGAGGTTTCCTGACAATCCGAGCAGCCCACCACGACATCGTCCCCCTTTTTCCGGCACACCTCACAATACAGGTAGATGATAATGAAATTGCGCTTCACCGGACATGAATAAAATCCCTGCCAGTTCCCCTTTAACGGTTCGCCAACGGCAATGGGATTTTCAATGATCATATCCACCTTTTTCCGGACCAGTTTTTTTATGGATGCATGCTTTTTAACGGCTTTCAGGAATGAGGCTTCAAATTTTGTTTCCATCATTCTCCGAAGACTTCATCATATGAATGCCATTGTGCCGATCCGGTGCGCAGTTTGCTTTGGGCTTCTTCCATGGCCTGCTCAAAGGCGGGGTGGGCAAATAATTTTTCCACATATTCACCTTCGACACGACGTTTCAGGGTCAGCAGGTATTGGGTGACCATATCTGCAACGGATGTCCGGTTTTCAGTAGCAAAGATTTTGGCAAAATCGGCAAGATCCTGATCAAGACTTACATTAAGACGTGTTTTAGGCATAATCATTCTCCTTGGAATTTTATTGTGTTCCTATGATATGCCTGTTGGGAACAGTTGTCAAGAAGGGTATTGTGGGGTCAGGCTTGGCTTATTGGTGTTATTTTAAAAATCGCCAATACGTTACCTCCCAATAACACCAATAAGCCAAGCCTGACCCCAATATAAAGAGGAGGTTATATGGCAAGAAAACCGAGGATCCACTATCCTGGCGCATTTTACCATGTGATGCTTCGTGGCAATGCCAAGCAGTCCATTTTCAAGGGGCCGGAGGGGGTGCGGCAGTTTGAAACCATCCTCGGGCAGAGCGCGGAAAAGTGTTATGTGCGGATTTATGCCTATTGCTGGATGCCCAATCATGTGCATATGGCCCTGCAGGTGGACCAGATACCTCTGTCTAAAATGATGCAGAACCTCTCCCAGCGATACACCCGCTGGTTTAATAAATGTTACGATAGGGTGGGGCATCTGTTCCAGGGGCGGTACAAAGCGATACTGGTGGATGGCCAGGGATATATGCTTGAGTTGATTCGATATATTCACCTCAATCCCGTGCGCGCCGGGCTGGTTGCGGATGCGTTGGAATATGAAAACAGCAGCCATGGTGCATATCAGGCACCGGATCGGGCACCTGATTGGCTCTGCGTAGATTCGGGATTGAAGTTTTTTGGCCCCACAGAAACAGCGGCCCAGGCCCGGTATCTTCATTTCATGGGGAAAACGGTGGGGGATGAGAGCCTTGACATGCTGAGAAAGGGTAATCTCCAGGGGCGCATTCTGGGGGACGATGATTTTGTCCGCAAGGTCATGGACACCGTGGGTGAATCCCAGGTATCCGAGCTTGGCCTGAAAACCCTGACACGGGTGGTGGCGGAAAAGCTGGATCTGCCTCCCCACCATATTACCAGTGGCAGCAGGAACCGCTCCTATGCCGAGGCCCGGGCCATTATTGCGCTGCTGGCCATTGATTACACCACGCACGGCCTGAATGATGTGGCAGATTTTCTGGGCAGGGATATTACGACCATGAGTAAACAGGTGACCAAATTGCGGGATCGGCGGACAAAGTTTGCCAGTCTGCATGATAAAATTGATCAGCTGGCGGCTGAAATAACACCAATAAGCCAAGCCTGACCCCAATTTGAAGGAGAGAAATGGAAAAAATCAGTTCAACAATGAGGCATGCATCGTTTTTTGTGCTTTGTGTGCTGGTGGTGATGACACCCATGTTAAGGGGATCTGTCAACCTGTGGGCCGAAACATTGATACAGATGCTGGTGTTGACCGCTGGCGTTATGGTTCTGCTGGTGCGGTATGTTTTTGTGGATGAAAAACCTTCTGTTCATACACCGGACCCGGCGCAAAAACCCCGGGAGGATATGATTAAATCCAGGCAAGTTCCCCTGAAGTCTGTCCATTCTGGAAAAAAAGCCCGCCCCACGAAAAAATACAATTTAAGGATGGTCATGTTGCCCCTGGGCCTGCTGGTGGGAGTCTCCGCCCTGTTCTCCCCCCATAAAAGCCTGGCAATGGAGGGGATGCTGACCCTTGGTGTGTGTCTGGTGCTGTTTTATGCAGGTCGTCAGACCCTTCGCTTTCGCAACGAGCAGCGCTGGATGGTGTATGTCATCATTGGCACGGCTTTGTTTCTGTCTTTTTTCGGTATGCTTAAACTTTTTGACATGGGCATCCCCGGACTTTGGGAATATCCCGAGATTTTACGCCCCAACTCCACATCTCTTTCCGGGCCCTATGTTAACCGTAATCACATGGCGGGCTTTCTGGATATGGCCATTCCCATGATGCTGGGTCTGTTTCTCACAAGGGAGCGCAGCCCGGAGATGCGTTTGGGAATGATCTGCCTGGTGTTGTTTTTCATTGTGGCCCAGGCCATGACCCTGTCCCGGGGGGGCTGGACCGCCACGGTGGGGGCCATGGTATTTATGATGATGGTGCTGCTGTTCCGCAAGGATTTTCGACACAAGCAGCTTTTGGTTTCCATTGTGGTGGGTATTGCTGTGGTGGGAACGGTTTTGCTTGCCAGTACCCCGGTGGTGCAGCGCCTGAACACCCTCATTGAAAATGATGCGGCAGACAATCTGGAGGGGCGGATTCGCATGTGGGAGGGGACCCGGCAGATGATCGCCGATAATGTTTTCACAGGCACAGGGCCGGGAACCTTCACCGAGGCCTATCCGGCATATCAGGAGCCCGGGGCAGCAGTGCTTGCGGTGTATGCCCATAATGACTATCTGCAGTTCATGGCAGACTGCGGGGTGTTGATTATACCGCTGATGGCCTGGTTTCTGTTTCTGTTTTTCCGGGCCGGGTTTGCAAATATGAGCAACCGCAGCCGACAGATCCGGGGGATAACCCTGGGGGTCATGGGCGCGGTGGTGGCCATTCTCATACACAGCTTCAGCGATTTTAACCTGCATATCCCCGCCAACTTCGTCCTCTTCACCCTGTTGGCCTCCATGATCTAACGGGGTCAGGCTTGGCTTATTGGTGTTATTGGGGGGGGAAGTATTGGGGATTTTTTTAAAATAACACCAATAAGCCAAGCCTGACCCCAATTTTACCCAATTTTATAGTTTGGATTGGATGACCTGGTGAAGAATTTTTTGTACAAAGTCTTTCATGTTTTCCGTGGCGTAGTTGGTGAGATAAAATTCTTTTCTGGCGGCAATCTCTTTGTCGGTTAAAAGCTTGTCAATGCCCTCCGACAGTATCTGGGTGAGGTAGGCTTCCTCGGTGATGTAAAGATCCAGCACAGCAAGGGTTTTTATTTGAAAATTGCCTAATATTGTGGGTGGTTTATGGTAGAAAAAGCCCGACTGCCGCGGGCGGGGATAATCCTTTAGTCCAAAGATGATGTTGGGAGATGACGGATTCACAATAAACCTCCTTTCCGTGCGTGATGGACAATGATTATGGTATAAATCACCTGAAAAATTAAGAAGGGCACAAACACCAGAAGGCGCATGGGGCCGGAGATGTGGATCATCAATATCGCACCGAATCCCTGCAGCACTGCCACCATCCAGTAAAAAACAGTTACCTTGAAATGGGTGAATCCCAGTCGGTTAAATAACTGATACAGATGGGTGCGGTGGGCCTGAAACACGTTTTCACCCTTGAAAAGCCGGCGTAGAAAAGTAAAACTGGTATCATAGATAAAATGGAACAGCAGCAGGGGCATGACCAGCAGCGAGGTGTGGGCATTGTCATACAATGAGGCAATTATCGGCAGCGTGGCAAAGGTAAATCCCAGAAAGGTGCTGCCGATGTCCCCCATGAAAAGTTTTCCCCGGGGAAAATTAAAAATCAGAAATCCCAGCACCCCGGCCATGATGGTGTAAGAAACCATGTAGGCAAAATTACTTCCCTGAAACCAGGTGATGACACAGAAAAAACCTGCGGCAATGATGGCATTACCCCCGGCCATGCCGTTGAGTCCATCCATGAAATTATAAGCGTTTATCATGCCCAGCATCCACCAGAAGGTGATGACATATCCCGCAATGCCCAGGGTTCGGTTGGTGAACAAGGGCATCCCCGGGGGAAAATCCACCCGGTGGATGATGATCCCGGACCCCATGACCACAACAACGGCAAATACATGGGTGGCAAGGCGGATATAAAAGGCCTTTTTTTTCAGATCATCGTACAAAGACATGCCGGCAATGAGCAGGGCACCAAGGGTAAAACCCAGAAAAAATTTTTCTGCGATGATGGTTTTGCCGTCAAAGAGATACAATACCAGCATGCTCAGAAAAAAGGTGAATACAATTGCAATGCCCCCGATGGTGGGGGTGGGTTTCTTGTGGGAGGATCGGCCGTTGGGGATATCCAGGATCCCCTTGGCCTGGGTGTATTTGATCAGGCCCAGGCTGATGATGGCTGATACCAGAAAAAGTGCCATGGCAAACACAATGTGACATGTCAGATTAAAAGGAAACATGCGGCTTTTTATCTTGAATTGTCATTGCGGTCAAGATAAAACAGCCATGATTCTTTGTGCTGGCTGCTGTTGCAGCCATGTATTTTTATATGAAACTCCAGCCAATGTGCTGAAATAATGAAAGTTTCATTTTTCGTTGTGGCAGGTATTGCCTGCCATGTGAGTTATATAAAACTGACAGCCCATGGGGTAAATTGAGGTGTGTGTGACAGTGCCAGGCAGGTGTTTGACAAGCTTAAATAAGTTCAGGTATAATCCTAAAATAATTGTCATTACAGTTATTTATTTTGTTTTGATGGCCTGGCTGCTGGTCTTGTTTTTTTCCCGGTATGCGTACCAGAAGGGCCTTCGTGCCCATGAACTTGAGCATTATGATGAAGCCGCTGTTCATCTTGCCCGGGCCGAAGAGATATTGCCCGCAGGCCTTGCTTCTGTTTTGGCCCCCCGGGATCTGTTCCGGATTCATACGGCCCTGGGAAAGACCCTGTACCAGCAGGCCATGATCCTTGCCGATCAGTCAGCGGTGGGGATGGACCGTCGCCGGAGCCTGGAATCAGCCTATCAGCTGTTTAAAAAAGGCCATAATTACCTTAAGGCGGCCGTGGCCCATGATCCCTTGAGCTATCGAACAGCCTTCTGGTACGCCAAGGTCACCGATAAGCTGGCAGTTCTTCATTCCTATTTCAATCCCGGGGTTAGCTCCATTACCTACGATGCGCTGCCATTGTTTCAAAAAGCTGCCCTTCTTCGTCCCTCGGGCATCACCGTTCGATATGAACTTGCCAATTATTTTCATCGACACCGGATGCCCCAGGAGCTGCAGCAGGTTGTTAAAAACATCGGTACCATTTATCCGTCGGCCCATGCTTATCTGAAAAAACAGGTCTGGTTTGACCCGGATGTCCGGGCCGTTTTCCGTCAAGGCTGTCTGCTTGCCCTTGCCACTGACACCACCCCCCGGAAGACCCTGTCCATTCTTTCTTCCATGGCCATGGAAGACGGTGATGTGAACGCCGCCATTGAATATTATCAGAAAAGCATGGCATACCAGGCCCATACCAACGCCGCTTATACCTATCGGTATCTGGCAGGTCTGTATCTTAAACAAAAGGATATGGATAAAAGCTTTGAGCTGTTTTTAAAGGCCCTTGGCAGGTCCGGAAATCTTAAAAAAGAATACACAGCCATCTACAATCAGTTCCGGGCAGAGAAGTTGTTTGATGAATTCATCAATTTTGCCCGGTATGTGAAAGAAAAACGCCGCCACTCCCCGGTGGGGGAGATGATCATGGTGCGCTGTTTCATGGACATGGGGCAGCTGGAGGTGGCCAAAGCGCGACTGGAGCGCATCATTGACAAAAAGCCCACGGCCCATGCCTGGTATCTTATGGCCACCCTGGCCGAAAAACAAAAGGATTGGAATACCATGGAGATTGCCAGCCAGCGGGCCACGGTGCTGGACAGCAGTAACAGTCATTACCATTATTATTTCTGCCGGGCACTCCAGCGCATGGGCAAACATGAACAGGCAGAAACGGCCATCACCCACGCCATTGAAACGGTAAAAAAGAAGAGCGTCGGCTATTACAACCACCGGGCCTGGATCAGATGGACCCTGAAAAATTATTCCGGTGCCATTGAGGACTGGCAGCAGTGTCTTGAATTGAAACCTGACACCAGCGGGTATTATTTCAACATCGCCAGGGCCTACCACCAGCAGAAAATGGAAACAGATGCCCTGAATTACGCCCAGCGAGCCCTGGAGATTGATCCGAAAAATAAAACCTACCAGAACTGGATCCTGAAATTCTGATCCCGTTGGCCCCACCAACTATGACAGATAAACCAGATTGTGACTAAACCGGGAAAATGAGAAGGCCCCCCCAGGACGATGGCATGGGACCGGCCGGACCCCGGGTTTTTCCACCGGTGGGGCTGTGGTTTATCGGGGTTCTTTATTGACTTTTTGCCCGGATACCTATATTGAAGGGGACAGGATTGAAAGCGGAAAAGAGTAAAAAACAGTGTACGTTAACCATGGAGTTCATACCGGGGCAGGTGTAGAACGTCAGGACCCAGAATAAATACCCACGTTGAAATCCTGACATTCCATTTGTGCTGGTCAGTAAAAAAATTGATAGATTTTAAAGTATTATCACGTAAAGTGACATTGGTAAATCCCCTGGGGCTCCATGCCAGACCGGCTGCCATCATCGCAAAGATTGCCCGGACAGCAGAAAAGACCATCTGGCTGGGAGACGCCAACTATAAGGCGGATGCCGCCAGCGTCATTGATATTCTCTCCATCAGTGGGACACTGGGAAAAACCTTTGTTCTGGAGGCTGAATCGGAACTTGATCTCCCCCTGCTGGACCGCATCGAGGCCGCATTTGAAAACGGGTTTGGAGAATTGACGGATGGATAAAGCGGAATCAAAAGAGTCAAAAGAGGTGGTAATCCGGGGCATTGGCGGTGCACCTGGTATCTGCATCGGCAAGGCCTACCTTGTGGATAGAGAGGGCGTGGACCTTATTAAACGGTATGCCATTGTGGAACGGGATATCCCGGCCGAGGTGAACCGGTTTAAAAATGCCGTTAAAAAGGCCAAGGATGAGCTTAAGGCTGTGGTGGAGTCCCTGGGAGAAGAGTTCTCCAGCCAGGTGGACATCCTGGAGACCCATCTGGTGTTGTTCAAGGATAAACTTCTCTACGGCAAAACCATTGATTCCATTTCCCATGAGCGCATCAATGCCGAATGGGCATTGAAAAAGGTCACCCGCCAGGTAAAGAACATGTTCCAGCGCATGGAGGATGATTACCTCAAATCCCGGGTGGCGGACATCTCCCAGGTGTCCGAGCAGATCATGCGTCAGCTCATGGGTGCCCAGGACATCAAGATATCAGACATCCGCATGCGGGTGGTTCTGGTGGCCCACGATCTTTCCCCGGCGGACACCAGCCAGATTCAGCTGGAGCACATCAAGGGCTTTGTCACCGACCGCGGGGGCCGGGACTCCCACACCAGCATCATTGCAAAATCATTGAATATTCCTGCGGTGACGGGCCTTGGTACCGCCACCATTAATGTGCAGAACGATGATATTCTCATTGTGGACGGCTCTTCGGGTCTGTTGATCGTAAATCCCGAAGAGGATACCCTGTTTCAGTACGAGGAGCGCCGGGCAAGGTATGAACAATACCGGGCACTCATTGCCCGGGAAAGTCATCTGCCCTCTGTCACGGTGGATGGTCATGCCATGAACCTGATGGCCAACATTGAGCTTGTGGAAGAGGTGGTGTCCGTCAGAGACAATGCAGCCCAGGGTGTAGGGCTGTTTCGAACGGAATTTATTTATATTGATCAGAAGCGATTTCCCACAGAAGAAGAGCTGTTTGAACGCTACCGGGAGGCCGTGGAACTTATCAGTCCCCAGCCTGTGACCATCCGGACACTGGACATCAACGGCGACAAGGTGCTGCCCTATTTAAAAAATATCCGGGAAGAAAATCCCGCCTTGGGCCTGCGTGCCGTGCGGTTTTCCCTCCAACGCCCGGAAATTTTTCTTACCCAGATCCGGGCCATCCTCCGGGCTGCGGCCTTTGGCAATATTCGGTTGCTGATTCCCATGATCACCTGTGTGGAGGAGATCATTGAGGTTCGCCAGCTCCTGGACCGGGCCATCATGGATCTGACCCATGAAGAAATGGTGTTTAACAAGGATATTCCCCTGGGCATCATGATTGAGGTGCCTTCTGCTGCCATCATGGCCGATGACCTGGCTGATCATGTGGATTTTTTCAGCATCGGCACCAACGATCTCATTCAGTATTCCCTGGCCATTGACAGAAACAACCGCCAGGTAGCCCATCTGTACCGCCCCTTAAATCCGGCGGTGCTGCGGTTGATTAAAATGGTGGTGGATGCGGCCCACAACAGAGACATTGCGGTCACCATCTGTGGTGAAATGGCCGGAGATCCGGTGAATGTGCCGGTGCTCATGGGGCTTGGTT
Source organism: Desulfocicer niacini (assembly GCF_054657595.1). Lineage (NCBI taxonomy): Bacteria > Pseudomonadati > Thermodesulfobacteriota > Desulfobacteria > Desulfobacterales > Desulfobacteraceae > Desulfocicer > Desulfocicer niacini. Next base: position 18,285 of record NZ_BAAHYK010000048.1, on the reverse strand, counting down.
TTACTGAGTTGTCCATGAACCCCGGGTCCATCCCCGTGGTGAAACAGGTGATTCGGAAACTTGATTACCAGAAAGCCTGCCGGGTGGCGGAAAAGGTTCTGACCATGGATAAGACCGAGGAGATTTATGGGTTTGTCAAGGCCTCATTCCCGGATATTCTTCAATAACCAGGCAGTCTCATTTCAAAGGCATAGTTTTATTTTCCCGATCTGAGGTTTAACCATTGATGGGGTCAGGCTTGCGTTATTGGCATTATCGGTGGCTTTGGCGTTTGCACAGGATTTAGTCAATAACGGTCATGTCCTGTCGGACACAACAAATATAGGGTCGTAGACGCGGAGCCAAATGGTATTATACCGCCGTCCCCCCCGACGGGCAATGGGCCCGGACCGGAACTATAGACAGCTCAATTGTCCGGTTCCTATTGCCCATCGGGGGGGCGGCTCTGCTGAAGTTGCCTTGGAGGCTGTCTTTTCATATAAACACCAATAACACAAGCCTGACCCCCTTTGTCAGAACCCAGAACCTATAACCAAGCACCCAGTACCCAAAACCAAACGCCCACAGGTAAAAAAGACCAATGGAATCCGATCACATAAAAATAATTGCAACCAATCGCAAGGCACGGCACGAATACCATATTTCCGATGAGGTGGAGGCAGGCATCGTGCTTGCCGGCACCGAGGTGAAATCCATCCGGGAGGGGGGGGTGAATCTGAAGGATTCCTATGCCGACATTAAAAACGGCGAGGTGTTCATACGTCAGCTTCACATCTCTCCATACAAGCACGCCTATTATGATAACCACGATTCCCTGCGCACCCGGAAACTTCTGCTCCACCGCCGGGAGATCAACAAGCTCACCGTCAAGATAAAAGAGCGGGGTTTTACCATTATCCCCTTGAAGATATACTTCAAGAACGGCAAAATCAAGGTACAGCTGGGTCTTGCCAAGGGTAAAAAACTCTATGACAAGCGGGACAGCATAAAAAACCGGGATATGCAGCGGGATATGGATCGGGAGAAGAAAAATTATTAATTTGAATTGTCGATGTGACAGCCAACCCTGTCATGGAAGACAGGTATGATAATCCAAGGTCAGGGGCGTGTATGCAACAAAATGAATCACCCATAAAACCGGATGAAATCATCGATATTCTTTTGCGTTACCGGTGGTTGGTGGTTATTCCGTTATGCATCACCCTTTCGGTTGGCTTTTGTTTGTCCCTGATTATTCCCCGGGTCTATTCCTCTTCCACCACCATTCTGGTTCAACCACAGAAGGTACCGGGCGCCTATGTGAAATCCCTTGTCACTTCAGGCATTGAAGAGCGTATCAGCACTATTTCCCAGCAGATTTTGAGCAGAAGCAACCTGGAAAAGATCATTGATCAGTTTGGACTTTTCCAGGGGGATGAGGGCAGGGATCTCTATCTGGAAGATAAAATAAGGATTCTCCGGAAGCGTATTAAGGTAACTATTACCAAGGACCGGAAGGGAACAGATGCCTTTTCCATTTCCTACAAGGGAACCAAGCCTGAACGGGTGATGAAAATCACCAATGCCCTGGCCAGTTTTTACATGAATGAGAACCTGAAAATCAGGGAAGCCCAGGCCGTGGGGACCAGCGATTTCCTGGAGGCGGAACTGGAAAAAACACGCCAGAAACTGGTGGAAAAAGAACAAATCCTGTCCAACTATCGCTCTAAATTTATGGGCGGCTTGCCCGATGAACTGGAATCTAATTTAAGAACTCTGGACCGACTGCAGCAGCAACTCACCGATCGTCAAAACATGCTCCGGGAAACCAGAAACAATATCTCCAGCCTTAAATCCCAGATTGCCCAGATCAAAGAACTTCGATCCAGTGTGAGTCATCAGGCCAGCACTTTGCATATCACCGAAACAGGGGACAATTCACCCCCCAGTGATCCTGTCATTCGGCTTGCCCGGGCCAGGCGTGATCTTGAAGATTTACTTTTACGGTATACGAATAAACATCCCGATGTTCTAAAACAGCGCGCTGTTATTGCAAGGCTGCAACAGATAGTGGAAGCCGAAGCGCGGTTGAGTACCGAAACCGATACGCCTCCGGTGGATACGCCTGATACCGAGACAAACCCTGCCTGGACAGCTGTTCAGGAGGAAAAAATTCAGCAGGAGATACAGCTCAATCAACTGACAAATGAGGAGCATCAGGCCCAGCGGGATATTGGTGATATTCAGCGCCGCATGAAAATATACCAGCGCCGGGTGGAAGAAACCCCCCAGCGGGAGCAGGAACTCCGATCACTGGAGCGCGATTACACCAATATCCAAGGAATATATAGCTCGCTTTTGGATCGAAAGCTGGAGGCTGAACTTTCTGTGAACATGGAAAAAAAACAGAAGGGTGAACAGTTTCGTATTCTGGATTTTGCCACATTGCCCCAGCGACCCATTTCTCCGGATGTGAGAAAATTGTTTATGCTTTCCTTTGCTGCTGGAGCTGGCTTAGGGGGCGGCATTATTTTTCTTCTGGTGTTTTTTGACCGAAGCATTCGACGGGACGAAGAAATTGAAAAGGGTGCCGGACTTCCCATTTTGGCCAGTGTGGCTCCATTGAAAATACCGGAAAATCAGATAAAAAAACGCATTCAATGGCTGCTTTTTTTTCTTCTTGTGAGCTATCTGTTTCTACTTATGGGTGCTTTTGGCTTTGTTTATTTTACGGGCGTGGATAAAATTTTAGAATTTTTCTAAGGAAAATGTAAAATGGGAAAAATTTTTACCGCACTTAAAAAATCAAAATATGCCGGTGGGGCAAGGGATAAAAAAAAGCCGGAGGCCCCTCCCCCAAGGGCGCCACGACCCCGGAAAAAAATTGAAAGAAAAGCTGCTGAGGTTTTGCCGGATTCTGCCCCTTCTGATGTTGCTTCGGTGCCGGATGCCCCTGCGGTGCCCGATGCCCCTGTGGTGCCGGATGTCCCTGCGGTTCCGGATGCCCCTGCGGTGCCCGATGCCCCTGCGGTGCCCGATGCCCCTGCGGTTCCGGATGTCCCTGCGGTGCCGGATGCCCCTGCGGTGCCGGATGTCCCGGTGGTACCTGTTGCGCCTGCAGTGCCCGATGCGTCTCCGGTGTCTGATACCCCGCCACGGTCCCATGCGCCGTCACGGACCGATGCGTTTTCCGATGTTGATACCCCGCCACGGGTGGACACCTCTTCCGGGCTTCTGGAAATCCAGGAACCCCACAAATCTTTGATTGCTTACAATAAACCCCATTCCCCCGAGGCGGAACAGTTCCGTATGTTAAAAACGGCCATTCTTTTTCCTGATAAGGGAGAGCCGCCCCGGACAATCATGATCACCAGCAGCGCTGCCGGAGAAGGAAAGTCCTTTGTTGCCGCCAATCTTGCTGTAACCATGGCAAACAGCATTGATGAATATGTGCTTCTGATGGATTGTGATTTGAGACGCCCCACCATCCATAAAATATTCGGCCTGCCGGACAATACACCGGGCCTTACCGAATATCTGACCCGGGGTACCCCGCTTCCCCGCCTTTTAAAAAAAATCATGCTGGATAAATTGAGTATTCTTCCCTGTGGTACCCCGCCGCCGAACCCATCTGAATTGCTTTCATCGGAACAGATGAGAAAACTGCTGCAGGAAGTCAGGGCCCGGTATCAAGATCGATATATCATCATTGATTCGCCTCCACCCTATGTGACGGCAGAGGCCAATGCCCTGGCACGTCAGGTGGATGCCATCGTTATTGTTGTGAAAACCGGATATTCTAAAAAAAGTGATCTCAAAGATCTTGTGGATACCTATGGCAGGGAAAAAATCCTGGGGGTGGTGAAAAACTATGCAAATAAAGTGAAAAATTACACTTATGGTTAATCCATGTCTAGTGGTCAGTCCACCCCGGCTGGCCCATCATGACGTCCGGTCACAGCATGGGCCACTCGTCACATTTGCTGGACCCACCCCATTTCAAAGGCACTATCAATGAAAACAGTATGTTGCGGACCATGATTTTGAAAGAATAAAAATTGTGCAAAGCGCTCAATACCTTCTGATGCTCTAAAAGGAAATCACAGATGCTGGATATTCTTAAACAGTACCATCCTGTTAGAAATATTCTATTTTTCATGTTTGAAGGGCTTATCATTTTCTTTTCCATGGTGTTATCTTTTTTTTGTTTGACGCAAAGCTATTGTGTTTTCTCGGATGTGCTGTTGTTATGCCGGATCTTCGGCATTACGGTGATCTGTCAGCTCTCTCTTTATTATTTTGATCTGTATGACTTAAATGTTTCCAACTCGGTGCCAGAGATCATTATTCGTTTGCTCATGGCCCTTGGCAGTGCCTCCATTGTCCTTGCGCTTATTTACTGGCTGTTTCCCATGACAATTGTGGCGACCATGGTCTTTACCCTGGCCATTGTGTTTTTGATTTTAATGCTTCTTGTGTGGCGACTTTTATACATCCTTGTATTAAAAAAAGGATGGTTTAATGAAACGATTATTGTGCTGGGCTCAGGCAGCTTGGCCATGGATATCCTCTGTTATATAAATGAAAACATTGATTGCGGTTACACCGTCACCGCTGTTATTCCCGAAGCCACCCATCAAATTCTTGAGCGATATGTGGCGGACAAATTTTATTTTCTGAACGAGAAAACCAAGCTTTGCGAAATGGTGGAAAAGTTCGGGGTTCATAAAATCGTGGTGGCCCTTAAAGATAAACGGGGCAGCTTCCCCACAAAGGAATTGCTGCTTTGTAAGATGTCCGGTATTGAGGTCCTGGAGGGCAATACCTTTTATGAGGCATTGACCGGCAAGCTTCTGGTGCGAGAGATTAATCCGTCCTGGCTTATCTTTTCCCGGGGATTTCGGTATTCAAGGATTACCCAATGCTTCAAGCGCATGGGGGATCTGTTTATTTCATTTCTGCTGCTGGTACTCTTATTTCCGCTGGGTGTTATTACCGCCATTTTAGTAAAGTTCGATTCCCCGGGGCCGGTGCTTTTCAGTCAGGAGCGGGTGGGAAAATATCGCAAGGTCTACACCATGTATAAGTTTCGATCCATGGTAGAGGATGCAGAAAAGTACAGCGGGCCTGTGTGGGCCCAGGAAAATGATCCCAGGATTACTCGCATGGGACGGTTTATGCGATGGTGTCGTCTGGATGAATTGCCCCAGTTGTGGAATGTTTTTATTGGTAACATGAGTCTGGTGGGGCCCCGGCCCGAGAGAAAATATTTTGTGGAGCAGCTTGAAAAGGAAATTCCTTATTATATGGCCCGGTTTGAGGTAAAACCGGGTATCACCGGATGGGCCCAGGTCCTGTGTGATTATGGGGCTTCCATGGAAGATACCATTGAAAAACTGGGGTACGATCTTTTTTATATTAAGAATTTGTCCGGTTTTCTTGATATCATTATCCTTTTGCGGACCATTAAGACCGTTCTGTTTGGCCGGGGAGCAAGGTAACAGGCAGGTATGTTTTAATGGCCCTTGATCATAACATCTGCCAAACCTGATCCCGTTGGTCCGCCAATGATGGCAATTATCGGGTCAACGACAACAAGCGTAAGCCTTTGAATTATTTTATTGTCCTTTTTGATACATCATGGTATCTGGGGAAGTGATCATCGCATCGGTCGGGCAGTGGCATGAATTCGGGGGTATCTGTCATCTGCCGCCGGGCCTGATTACTTGTTCTGGCTTTACCTGAATGTTTTTCACATTTATTATCTGTGCTCTGCTGGCCGGGCCAGAATCTCTTATCTTATGTAATTCAAAGGGCGGAGCTTTGTGTTACGGTCAATGGTGAGGATAAAAAAGGAGAAAAAAATGGGAATGACAAAAAAGATTGTGTGGGGGATGGGGGTGTGGTTTCTGATAGCGACGCATATGGCCATGGCCGGCCAGGCGGTCAAACCCGGCCCGACAGTCCAGTCCGATCATTCATATACCATCGGCCATGGAGATGTGCTGAGAATTTTTACCTGGAAAGAACCCGAACTTTCCGTGGAGGCGGCAACGGTACGTCTGGATGGGAAAATTACCTTTCCCCTGGTCAATGATGTCCAGGCGGCGGGGCTGTCTCCCATGCAGTTGAAAAAAATTCTGGAGGACCGCCTGGCAGGCTATGTGGAATCCCCCATTGTCACGGTGATGCTGATCAATCCGGTGAGCCAGCGATATTATGTGCTGGGGGAGGTCCAGCGCATTGGAGAGTACCCCATAGAAAAAAATATGACCATCATGCAGGCCTTTGCCGTTGCCGGCGGGTTTACCCAATGGGCCGCCAAGGATGAAATTCTTTTGATCCGCAGGGTGCAGGGTAATGAGCAGGTATTTCGAATCAATTATAAGGGGTTTTTAAAGGGAAGGGACCTGGACAATAATATCCGTATCAAGGCCGATGATACCATTATTGTGCCATAAAAGAAAGGTAACGCCTCATCACGTATTTGTGTGAAGAATTATAATTTCCAATGCGTAAACACAGATCATTGCGCATCAGAACCGATCTCAATTACACGAATCCGCAAAGACCCAAAACAGCTTCTCAGGCTGAAAAAAGGGGAATGTACATGTCCAGAGCCGTCACTGCGTTTTTAGCCTGTATGGTGGCAGGCAGTTTTCTGTTTTTTTTGAACATTGACAAAGCCGTGGGTGCCTTGAGAACGGTGTTTTATCCCATTCTTTATGTGTCCGGGCACTACACCGACAACAAAGATCAGACCGAACTTGATAAACAAGAGGAATATTACACCACCTACGGTACGGCCTTGTCCTTGCGGTTCATCCAGGAAAATGCCACGGTGACCTTGACCTATAATCCCGAGTACAATGACCGCAGCACCATTGATGATGAAGAAAACTCCCTGGAGCACAACGGATCTCTCCGGGCGCATGTCCAGGCTTCCCCCCGGGTGATTATGGATTTGAGTCTCAACTATGATGGTCATGACAATGATGTGGCCAATGAATCCTGGGAACACACCGGCAGGTTTACCACCTCCGTAGATTTCAGTGATAGAACCCGAGCTGAGCTGGGGTTAAATTATGCCGAAACCTATACACGTCGTCAGTATTCAGGAGAATACCGGGAGTATACCGATTCCGGCGGATCGGTGAATCTGACCCATCAATTTGGCCAGCACAATAAGGTGGGGTTGTCTCTTGATTATACCACTGTGGATTATGAACCCCCGATGGTGGATGATTATCAGGAATACAGTGCATCGGCTTCCCTGGCATACTGGTTTTCTAACTTGTGGGGCATGGATGTAACGGCAGACTATGAAAAAACCGATTACGATTTGTTGGATACGGTGGTTGATACCTGGTCTGGAAATATCAGGCTGCTGCGGCGGCTTTCCCCCTATTTTCTGGGTTACTTTAAATATGAGCATATTTACACCCAGCGGGAATTGTACGATGTGAACATGTATATTCCGTCGGTGGGATTTGACTGGAATGTCACCGAAGACACCGGGGTGTCCCTGGGGGCCGGGTATATCTTTCAGGACTGGGAGGAAGAAAATGATGGTCGTTTTTTCGTGGATGCCAATGTGTTCAAAGGCGTTGACCTGAGTCGAAATGCCGGGATAGTTTTCACCGCCACCAGCGGTATTGATCCCACCAGTGATGATGCTTCGGAATTGGGGTTCCAGGTGTACTATCAGGCCGGATTCCTTTTGACCTGGCAGGCCCTGGAGACCTTGTCCATGGATTTTCGCGGGTCGTATATCCGGGATGAATTCATCGACCCTGGGGTGAATCGCAAGGACGATACCTGGCAGTTGGGAGCTGGGTTAACCTGGTCTCCCTGGCGTTGGGGAAGTGTTCTTTTCTCCTATTCCTATGAAGATTATACCACAGATTCCCTTGTCCGTGATGATTATCAGGAACATCGGGGAACTCTCACCTTTCAGGTACATCCCACCTTTGACCGGTTTGAACAACCGCAAGCCACACGGGAAAGCCTGGAGAGACGCATTTACAATGACTGATACCATACTGCTCACCGTTGATGTGGAGGACTGGTTTCAGGTGGAGAATTTCAAGCCGTGGATTTCCCGCAGTACCTGGAATGGTCGGGAACTTCGGGTGGAAAAGAACTGTCACCGGCTGTTGGACCTGTTTGACAGGGTGCCGGAGGGCAGGGTACGGGCCACGTTTTTTATACTGGGCTGGATCGCCCAGAAATGCCCGGATCTTGTGAAAGAGATCGCAACCCGGGGCCATGAGGTGGCCTCCCATGGTTTTGACCATGAACTTTGTACCACCATGGATCCCCGGGGTCTTTTTAATGACCTGGATAAAAGTCGAAAACTTCTTGAGGATCTCACCGGGGACCGTGTGGCGGGGTATCGGGCCCCCAGTTTTGCCATTAATGACGAGATCCTTCAAATTATTGAAAAGAGCGGTTATCTCTACGACTCAAGTTATAATTCCTTTGACAGGCATGGCCGGTACGGTGCGATTGATACGAGCCGGGGGCAAAGAAACGGTATTGCGATTAAGCTTTCAGATAATTTCCAGGAACTGCCTGTGAGTAATCTTGTGGTGGCAGACCAGACCATTCCCCTGGGGGGAGGCGGATATTTTAGGTTATTTCCATTTTTTCTTTTAAAGCAGGGGGTCCGGGCCATATTAAAAAAACAGGGTGCCTATGTTTTTTATGTGCATCCCTGGGAGCTGGATCCCGATCAACCCCGGGTTCATGCTGCATCCCCTGGCTTCCGCTTTCGTCATTATGTGAATCTGGGCAATACCGCCATCAAATTAACAGCCATGATAAAAGCGTTTGACCATTGTACCTTCGCCACCTGTTCACAGTACCTGGCCCGTGTTTTCAGCGAGGACTATCCATGACACAACAGCCATTGAAATCAATAAAAATGACTGATTCAGTCTCCACGGGAAATTCCTTTGACAAGAAAATCGGTATCACATCTGGGGAGGGGCAGTCCCCCGGCAGGGAAATTTTTCCATGGGGCTGGCTTGCTATCGGTGTGTTGTTTGTATGGGTATTCTACCCGGTGATCAAAGAACTGGTGCTGGCGTGGAATGGGTCTGAAGAATACTCCCACGGTTTTCTCATTGTGCCGGTGAGTCTATGGATTATCTGGATGAAACGGGATCAGCTTAAAAATAGCCCTTTCATTCCCTGGACCGGGGGACTTGCCATAATCATCATTGCCCTGGTGTTACATGTTTTGGGAAATTATGCTGCCATACTTACCCTTGGTCCCCTGGCCATGATTTTTTTAATCCATGGCATGGTGCTTTATTTTTTTGGTACAGTCATGTATCGCATGATTCTGTTTCCCTTGCTGTTTCTATTTCTTATGGTGCCGATTCCCTCCCAGATTTATTCCGCCATGACCATTCCATTGCAGCTGCTGGTTACCCAAATCAGTACCGTTATCTGCAGTATCGTGGACATCCCTATTCTTCGCCAGGGTAATCTTATCCATCTGCCGGAAAGAACCCTGCAAGTGGTACAGGCATGCAGTGGGCTTCGTTCCATCATGGCGTTGTCGGCATTGTCGGCCCTGTTTGGATATCTGGCCTTGGATACGCCGGTTTTTCGTACCGTTTTGTTTTTAAGCAGTATTCCCATTGCCATTGTTATCAACATTGTTCGGGTGGTGCTTATGATCATGGGGTTTTATTTTTTTGATTATGATCTTACCACGGGCGTTACCCATACGGTGATGGGACTTTTGATTTTTTCCATTGCGTTGTTGTTGCTTTATGCTTTATCTATAGTGTTTTCCATGGTGGAGTTTAGGGCCATGGGCAAAAAGGTTGCTAATGATGCATAAAATGGCCGCCATGAAGGAGATACGTTCGAGAGCGGGAATGAAGGTAGTGGTGGTCTGCGTCTGCCTGGCTGCTGCAGGGCTGATGATTCAACTCAGGCCTCTCCCTGAAATGGGGCTTCGAAATCATACGCTGCATAATGCCATTTCTAACATACCAGGGTGGACAAAGGTCCATGATATTCTGCTGGGCGACGCCTTGGTTTCAGAACTGGAGCTGGATGACTACTTAAATGCCGTATTTACAGGTCGGTCCTGCTCAGTATCTCTTTACATCGGGTACTATTACACCGCCAAAAAAGTGGGGGCGGCCCATGATCCCCTGGTCTGTTTTCCCGGTCAAGGGTGGAAGGTGACCGATCGTCACCAGGGTGAAGTAGACATTAATACCCTTCCCGGTACCCGGCTGTCCTATTCCGTCATGACCGGTCAGCTGGGATCCCAAAAGGACTTGATTTTGTATTGGTTCCAGGCCCATGATAAAACCAGTGCCGGTACCCTGGGCCAGAAGCTTTACCTCTTATGGAAACGTATGAAAGGAGAGGGTGAGAATAACGCCTTTGTGCGCATCACCGTTCCCTTTGGGAAAGCCAACCCGGAGGATATAGAGGCGGTGGCTCTGGATTTTGTGAAGGAATTTTATCCTGTTTTTCTGGCGTTTGTATTAAAATGATTAGATATTTGTCTGTGATACAACACCTTCGCAAAATTTAAAATCGGTTTTAAATTATCTGACATCAATACCATATAATGTGTTCATAATGGATTTGAATTTCAATATATGGGTTTAAATATGGACTGAAAGAAAATTGGCAAGGGCATTGGTGATATGGTATTATTTGTTTTGATATAAACAATGTCTTGATTCGTATTTGCATCATCAACAGTTCTATTCAGCTGCCCGGGAAATACGGTCGTTTGTGGGAAATGTTGGCTTATACAATCCCCAGCAATTGGAAAATAGAAGAAATAAGAGACGTGACAATGATTAAGACTTTAAAATTATTCAAATATCAGTTCCAGGATCGCTATGGTAGACTTTTGCTGATCCACTGGATGATTCGGGAACTGCCCGGTGTTTTTGGCGAACGCATTCGTAGAAAGATGTTGGGAAAGTACTTTAAGCGATGCGGTAAAAATTTGATAATTCATGTGGGATTTCGATTTCGGGGGATCCATAAAATTGTGGTGGGGGACAATGTACATATAGGGGTGGATTCCTTTATCCAGGCCAGTGGCGGGCTGGAAATGGGGGATGATGTAATGTTGGGTCCCGGAGTGAAGATCTGGACGGTTAATCACCGGTTTGAAAATTCAGAGATCCCCATATATAAACAAGGCTATGAACATAAGCCTGTGAAGATCGGCAAAGGCGTATGGCTGGGAGCCAATGTATTTGTGCTGCCGGGTGTAACTATTTCGGAGGGGTGTGTTGTGGCGGCCGGCAGCCTGGTGGGAATTAAACGATATCCTCCCTATTCTATTCTTTCGGGAAGTCCTTGTCGAGTCATTGGAACTCGTCAGCGAACCCATGATTCACCAGAAGATAACTCTCTCAATATACCCGATGAGAGAGTTGAATAAGGCAGTTCTTAGGAAATAATATCTACCCGCATTTTAATGAACTCCATACCGACTATCCTGAGTTTTCCATGCAAAAGTGGGTAGTTTTATTCTTTTGAATAACACCCGGTGTTTAAAGGGTGAGCAGGTTTTATAATCCCGGGTTATTGAGAGCTTACAAGTTTGGGAGTTAAGTACTGGTGAACAGCAAGTTTTTTCGGCAATAAAGCAGGGTGATTGATGATGGTTGAGTGTCTTTTCTGGGGAAGTATCAGCATAGTTATATACATTTATATGGGATATCCTTTATGTGTGTGGTTTTTGTCTGCAGCGTATCCCAACGCCATTGAAAGGGGGAGGATGCTCGATCGCCGGTCTGAGGAATTTCCCATGGTTTCCATTCTTATTGCTGCTTACAATGAGGTAGATCACATTGCCACCACTCTGGAGAATAAGCTGCAATTGACCTATCCACGGGAGCGTTTTGAAGTTCTGGTGATTTCTGACGGTTCCACCGACGGTACCGATGAGATTGTAATGTCATTTAGCACTCGTGGTGTGAAGTTGTTACGACAATCGGTTCGCGGGGGGAAAACGGCAGCTCTGAACGCCGGTGTTGCAGTTGCCAAGGGAGAGATCCTTGTCTTTTCCGATGCCAATTCCCTTTATGAAACACAGGCATTGAGGTGGCTGGTGGAAAATTTTTCAGATCCCACAGTGGGATATGTTACCGGAAAGATGATCTATGTAAACGCTGATAATTCCCCGGTGGGAGATGGCTGTTCCGCCTACATGAGGTATGAGAATTTTCTTCGGGAAAAGGAGACTGCCGTGGGGTCAGTGGTGGGGGTGGACGGCGGTATTGATGCTGTGAGAAAGGCTCTTTTTCAGCCCATGCAACCAGATCAGCTGCCTGATTTTGTATTGCCATTGAAGGTGGTTCAACAGAGATTTCGTGTGGTCTACGATCCTCGGGCCATTCTGTGGGAACAAACACTCAATGTGGTTAGGGATGAATACCGCATGCGGGTGCGGGTATCCTTGAGGGCACTGTGGGCGTTGTACGACATGTCTTCGTTACTGTTTAATTATAAAAAAATAGGCTTTGCCTGGCAGTTGTGGTCCCATAAGGTTTTAAGATACCTTTGTTTTATATTCCTTGCCATGGCTTGGACAACGGGTGCCTGGTTGAGCATTTTTCGGGGGGGGGGATATGCTTTGTTGTTCATTTGTCAGAATTTAGGCTATCTTGGGGCCTGGATAGCCCATGAACGCTCCAGAAAAGGAAAAGATCCTGGTTTCCTTTATCTTTTTTATTATTTTGTACTGCTTAATCTGGCAGCTGGCCACGCTTTTTTGAAATTTATTATGGGAAAAAAACAGGTTCTTTGGACCCCCCGAAAGGGTTGATTGTGTTTTTAATACTTTCACCATTGTACCATGAATTAAAATAATGGGTTTAAAAGTGAGTTTAACTCTTTTGTGATATAAGGTGGCAACATGAAAAAACATGGAATTTTTTTAATCGTTTTTTGGGTGGGGCTTTTGATTTCTTTTGAGAGGGGGAGCATGGCAAACAATGTCAAACACACTGACCTGGGCCTGGACAAAGTCTCGCCTGAAAAATGGGATAGCTTGGCGGCTCAAGGAATTTTTTTCGGCCACCAGTCGGTGGGAAACAATATCATTGACGGCATGGTTGATCTCCTTAAAAGAGAATCTGGCATTAAAATAAACCCCCAGGAGGTAACTTCGGGGGGCGATATCCGATCGGGCCTGTTTGCCCATGCCCGGGTGGGAAAAAATCGGTCCCCGCACTCAAAAATGGTTGATTTTACCAGATTTATTGATGAGGGGTTTTCCAATATAAATATTGCATTTTTAAAGTTCTGCTATGTGGATGTTGACAGAGATACCTCCGTTAAAGAGATGTTTCAGGAATATCGCAGTACCATGGAAAATTTAGAAAAAAAATATCCCCACATCACCTTTGTGCATTTTACGGTTCCTCTGAAAGTCACAAATGACTCCTGGCGAACCAGTCTGAAATCTTTGTTAGGACGAAAATCCTGGGAATATGCCGACAATATCCGGCGTAATGAGTATAATCAACTTCTTAAGGAGGCTTTTGAGACACGTGCCCCGGTATTTGACATAGCTCTTTTTGAGGCCATGGCAGCTGATGGCAAATTTTCCAGTTTCCGGGAACAGGGAAAAGAGTACCTTGCCTTGCAAAATGCTTATTCCAAGGATGGTGGCCATCTTAATGATGTCGGGCGACGGTGGATTGCGGCCCATCTGCTTGTTTTTCTGGCGGAGTTGCAGCCGTAATTTTGTTGATGGAGGTGATAAATGGAGATGCCCGTGGTAAGTGTAGTCATTCCAGCCTATAATTCAGCACCTTATCTGAAGCAGACCATTGCAAGTGTTCAGGAACAATCCTTTCAGAATTTTGAAATAATTATAGTCGATGACTGCTCCCAGGACAACACCTCCGGTGTGGTTCAAAAATTTAAAAGCCCTAACCTGCATTACCATCGTCTCCGAAAAAATCATGGCGGCCCTTCCCTTCCCAGAAATGTGGGAATATCAATGGCAAGGGGGCAATATATTGCCTTATTGGACGCCGATGATCTTTACTGCCCTGGTCGACTGAGCGCGGCTGTTTCTTTTCTGGAGCATCATCCTGATGCAGGCTTAGTGTTCACCGATGAGATTTGTTTTGATGATCGTACCGGTCGAGACTTGAAGCGTTTTTTGCATGATTACGATGTGTTCTGGGCACTTCCACGAGAACAATCGGAAATAAAAATAAATATGGGAAGAGATAATTGGATCATCCCCTCAAAAGCAGCCTATGGTGCGCTATTTTTTGAAAATTATATCATGCCTTCCGGTGTAACACTACCACGTAAGGTATTTGATATCGTAGGTAAATTCGATGAACACCTTACCAATGGAGATGACTGTGATTTGTGGTTTCGAATTGCCCAGCAGTTTCCCATCGGATTCATTCACATGGATGGTTTCCGATACAGGGTTCGGGAAAACAGTATTTCTGGCCGGGGGCCCGTTCTTGCTGAAAATCGATCCCGGGTAATTCACCGCCAGTTGAAAAAAGATTTGCCCCGCCCACTGAGACAACAGGGACGTCGACTTATTTCTAAAAATAATTATGGAATTGGTTATGACTTCCAGCAACAGGGAAATATGAAAACGGCAAGGAAATATTATTTAATGAGTTTGGGCACTTATTGGAACTGGCACGCCCTTAAAGGTCTATTGATTTCTCTGATGGGAGAAAAATTATATTTTTCACTGAAAAAAATGAGAGTTTTCCAGTGATGTCAGGACAATCCGTGAACGATTAAAGTTACCGCTGGTTTGGGCTGGGGTTTAACTTTCTTTGGCTAAATTCTGCAAATAGAAATTGATCTTTGGGAATGAAAATGATTAAGGTCGCCTTTTTAATTGATACGATCAGTTGTGAAACATCAGGTACTGAAAAACAACTTCTTGAAATTTTAAAGCGATTGGATCGCTGTTATATTTCCCCCGAACTCATCTGTTTGTACGAATCCATGTGGATGAAAGAACATATGCTTCCCTGCCCCGTTCATATTTTGGGATATAAGGGCTTTTTAAAATTTAATTTCCCATGCGTTGTTAAGAAGTTGGCACGGCTATTTGAAGCACGGGATTATGAGATAATACACATCTTTTTTGAAGAGTCCATTTTTGTTGGATACCTGGGAACTTTTTTGAGCCAAAACTGTCCAGTTCTTCTTTCCAGCCGAAGGGATATGGGGCTTGGAAGGGATAACAAACCTTGGTATCACCGATATTTTCCATTGATTCTTCCGCATGTCAATCGAAAGTTTGACGGTATTGTCGCTAATTGCAGGGCTGTTCGTAGATTTGTATCTCAACGGGAGAAAACACCTGCTGAAAAAATTCAAGTCATATTTAACGGAATTTCCATCCCTCCTCTTAAAAAGACAATGCCAGCGGTTATTCAAACCATGGCACAAAATGTAGTTCGAATTGGGATGGTGGCAAGCTTGACCCCTGTAAAGCGTCATGATTTGCTTTTTGATGCATTGGCACAACTTATGGAAAATGAGCATGTGCGCCCGTTTAAAGTGTTTTGTCTGGGGGAAGGATGGAAATCGGAAGTCCTCAAGCAACAGATAAATAAACTTGGCTTGACAGAGATTGTTTATTTTACAGGCGCTGTTAATAATGTTTCAGACTGGCTTTATTGTTTGGATATTGGGGTGCTTTGTTCTGATCGTGAAGGCTTGTCCAACGCAGTCATGGAGTATATGGCCTGTGGTCTTCCTGTTGTTGCAACCTCTGTGGGTGGAATCCCCGAATTGGTGGATAATAAAAACGGAGTGTGTGTGCCTTCTGGTAATGTTACAGCACTGGCGAATGCTTTGAGATTGCTTATTAATGATGAAACGCTTCGAAAAAAGATGGGAAAGGAATCGTTTCTAAAGTTGAAACGGACGTTTTCATGGACGCGTTCTCTTGCGGACTTGGAAGCTTACTATAATAAAATGCTTGCAAAAAAATATTGAGACTTTTGGAGCTACTCATAACATGGGCCATACTTGTGAAGTCTTTCTAAATATAAAAATTAACTTTTATCATTACAGTACCTTGTGGTGAGTAAAATTCTATTTCCTGTATAGTGGCCCAACTTATGACCCACCCCGGACTTTTTCATTAAAATGTAAATGTTGAGTTGGCTCTTTAAAGTTTTTATATGATGAAAAATAAATTAGACATAGTTGTTACCAAACGCGTGTTGGCACAATATCCTTTTTTTAAGGGATTTCTGGACTCTTTTTCGCTGATTCCCCAAAAATTAAAAAATAATAATGCAGTTTTTCAAATAGGAGAGAGAAAATGGGTGATAAAGCAATATGATCCTGAGGAAATTAACGAGCGTTTTCAACTTTCGCACCAGTTTCAAAAGCAAATTTTTGATTTTGGATTTCCCATACCAAAATTAGAGGTTGCGCGATGTGGTGATTCTCTTGTTAGAGAAGGAAATTTTTTTTATTCGGTCCATCAATGGGTATCTGGTTTCTCTTTATTACCCTTCATGCAGAACATATCTGTTCATGAAGAAACTATTTTGGACGTGGCCCAAGCCACTGGAAATCTTCACCGCCTTTCAGGACAATTGTTTGGTCATATAAAAAAAGATGCCTTGAGTATAAGTACTGGGTTTCTATTTAAAAAAGCTCGTCTCAATACAGATACTCTTTTTTCGAGAAATGGATGGCGCATTTCATTTTTTAATCAACTTCGCTTGAAGTTCAGGAAAAATGAATTTGATCGTTGGATACTTAGTCGATTAAATAGACTTTCTATAATTGCAAGTAAAATAGAGTCCTTAACACCGAGTTATGATTGTTATTTTCATAGGATGATTCCCATCCATAACGATATTGGCTGGGATAATCTAATTTTTGACAAAGAAAATAGACTTCTTGCCATGATTGATTTTGATAACTTGATCGTTGGCCCACAGGTTTATGAGTTGGGGGGGGCAGCTATTGTTATTTGTGGGCCTGATGAGGCAGCAATAGAAAAATTTATTGAGGTTTATTCAAAAATATCTGGATTGGTATTTAATCATGATGCAATTATGATTGCCATGGCTATTAAATGCTTGGGTTCAATCTTGTTCTCTCTTCAATTCTATGCAAATACGCCTGATCACCTGAGTAGATATCTAATAAAATGGTGTTTATACCTTGAGATGTGTCTTGAATTTGTAATAGGTGGAATTCCAGGTTTTTCTTCGATATAACCGCCAAGGGCGGACCGGAATTTTGGACCCGGATTCGCCCACAACGAATTATGAATGTAATGTTAGGGGTGCCTATGTTTTCTTATAAATATGGCATACATGTTGCTGTGAGTGTCTCATGGTTCTAAAAACCATATTTAAATTGATAATTCTTAAGAGGTAAGAAATTATGAAGTTTAACTCTGCCAACGAACATTCTAATAACATCTTTGATAATCCGTATGGAGTACTTCTTTCTATTCTATATGAAATGTCATGTTTTTGTATGTTTATCAAAAAAATAAAGTTTTTATGCCATAAGAATAGGGTTGTTTTGTTTGTTCTTGTGATAGGGTTAACTACCTATAATTATGCAGATTGTGCTGAAGTCGCTGGAATAAATTTTACGGATAATGCTTTCGCAGATGTAATTTTGTCGACAGATTTTACGGGTACTTTTGGAGTTCAAAACGGAGCAATTGCGCTCTCTTTAGAAGATTGTGTATTAGGATCAAATTTAAATACGTGGATGGAATATGGAGCGCATGATTTGCTTCCTGGAGAGGATGGTGATTATAATAGTGATGCGCCTCCTGATCAGTATGTTGAAGTGGGTTTTTTGGATAATAATGTTTTTAATGGGCCTGGAAATGATATGGCCTTTTTTGAGGTCGGAACTGCAAACTCAATACTTGTAGCGCTTGATCTTGAATCATTACAAAATCCCTATAACATAAATAGTAGAGCAATTGTTGTTGAAACAGCATGGTTATCAGAGTTTGGTATCAATGTGGGATATGTGGATTTGTCTGATTTAGGGGTCGCATGGGGTGAGGCAATTGATAGGGTTTTCGTTTCATCAGCATTGGGTGAAAATGGTGAAGTATATTGGTATGTACCGGGTTTTCCCAATTGGGGGGTGCCTGAGTTTGCATCTGTTGGAGCGCTATATACGGAACTGACAGAAGAATTCCATCAGGTAGATGTAAGGATAAATAACGGCAGTGATGATGTAGAAGAGGGAGAAAACGGCAACATGTTGTTTACAAGTTCCGATCTTGAGCTTGTGAATGATGCAGCCGGG
>NZ_BAAHYK010000047.1:0-42158 GCF_054657595.1 Desulfocicer niacini | reverse complement strand
ACCAGCCACAACGAAAAATGAAACTCTAATGATAATGTCTGGTCGGAGTTTCATATAAAAAAAATTAAAAATTCTGCTGCCTTTTCCAGAATGGTAGGAGTTAAGTTCAATCTTAGATATAAAGGACGATTTAGATGAAAAACGAAATGACGGCATCCCCGGCCCATGCCCATGTCTCCTATGAAGTGGCAAAATGGTCCATCTTTGCCATTCTTATTTTGACCTATATCCTGGTCTATTTTCACCGCATGGCTCCGGGGGTGGTGTCTGAATTTCTCATGGCCGAATTTCACACCACCGGCACCCGTCTGGGCTCCCTTTCCGCCATCTATTTTTTTGTGTATGCCGTTATGCAGATCCCTTCGGGGGTCATCGCCGACAAACTGGGTGCCCGTACCTCCATTGTTTTCGGTAACCTCATTGCCGGGGTGGGTTCCATCTGTTTTGGCATGGCAGGTTCCTTTGAGATGGCCTGTGTGGGCCGATTTTTTGTGGGGTTGGGAGTATCTGTGGTGTTTATCAGCATCATGAAAAATAACTCCGTATGGTTCCATGAAAGGGTATTCGGTCTCATGAGCGGGCTGACCCTTTTGTTTGGCAACCTGGGATCGGTGCTGGCAGCGGGGCCGCTTTCGGCACTGTTGACTTTGTTTGCGTGGCGCACGGTGTTCATGGGCATTGGTGGGTTCTCTTTGTGCCTTGCCGTGGCCGGATTTCTGGTGGTGCGCAATCGACCGGAAGATATGGGGTTTACGGCTCCCAACACCTATGCGGATTCGGGGGATATCAAAAATCCATCGGGGAACTGGCTCCATCAATTGGGCAGCGTGGTCCGGATGCTGCGCCTGTGGCCGGGGTTCTGGGTGCAGCTGGGGATGATCGGGGGGCTTTATTCTTTCATGGGGTTGTGGGGGGTTCCCTATTTAAAGGATGTCCATGGCCTGTCAAGGAGTGCGGCGGCGGATTACATGACCGTAATGTTGATCAGTTTTGCCGTGGGGTCACTTTTATTCGGCTGGTTTTCAGACAAAATCGGCAGGCGAAAAGCGCCTCTGGTGGGCAGCGTGCTTGCCTATACCCTGTCATGGGGATTGCTCATGTATGCCCCATGGTCCCCGGGCATGGGGGGCTTTTTTCTTTTTGGCTTCATGGGATTTGCCGGATCAGGCTTTGTGCTTACCTTTGGCGCGGCCAAGGAGATCATTCACCCGGAGCTGTCAGGCATGGCCGTGAGTGTGGTCAATACCGGCTGTTTCATTGGCACCGCCGTGATGCAGCCTTTGTTCGGCACCATTGCCGATGCCACCTGGTCCGGCACCATGGTCAATGGGGCCCGGATATATTCGGCGGCCGATTATCACAACGGATTTATGGCCATGTTTATTTTTGCCCTGGTGTCGCTGGTGGCTTCTTTTCGTATCCGGGAAACCCGGTGCCGGAATATTTACACGTCCCATTGATTCGTGGGGGGCAGGCTTGTATTCTTGTGCTTTTCTCCCTTTGAAATAAGTCAGATTTCAAAAAGAGATATCTTATCCACTTCACCAACACATAAGTTTGAGAGTTGAGTTAATATTATGATCAGCACATGCTGTGCAGAGAATGAGAATTTACGATTCATGAATTTTTAAGGAAAATTTATTATGTTAAGAGAGTTGAGAAGAAAAGAGAAACAGATGTCGGAAGGGGAGACCCTTGAACTGTTGAAAAATGGCACAGAAGGGGTGCTGGCAACCCTGGGTGCCGACGGCTACCCCTACGCTGTTCCCCTCAATTACGCCTGCCATGATGGAGATATCTATTTCCATTGCGCCAAAACAGGACACAAAATAGATAACCTTACCCACCATGAAAAGGTCTCCTTTTGTGTGGTGACGGATGCTGAAATCATTCCTGAAAAATTCAGCACCCGATTTAAAAGCGTCATCGTGTTCGGAACCGCATCAGAAGTCTTTGAGGATGAAAAAGCAGCAGGACTTCTGGCTCTGGTTAAGCGCTATTCTAGTGAATACCTTGGGGAAGGTAAAAAATATATTGCCAGTGATATGCACAAAACCAGGGTGTTTAAAATTAAAATTGAAAAATTAACCGGTAAGGCGACCCGATAAGGTGCCATTGGGATAAAGGTCTGTTTTGGAAATTGGGCAATCATTCAAAGATTTTTTCGTCCTTTGCATTTGCTTCAGCAGCATCTAGTTCCATATCTCGAATATTGCCATTTTTCTTGTTTTTCCAGTATTCCTTATACCATTCATTGGCAATGATCATGGACATGACTTCGTTGGTGCCTGTCCAGATTGAGGCTAACCGAAGATCTCTGAAAATTCGTTCTACTGGATATATGTTGGTGTACCCAATACCGCCCATGACCTGCATAGCGTTATGGACAGCTTTCTGGCAAGATTCGGTAACAAATTTTTTGCTTTGGGAAACCAAGCGCCGGATTTGTTTTTCCTGAATCTTTTCATCCACAGCCCGGGCAGTGGTATAAATCATGGCCCGGGAAGCATCCAGAAGAGTGACAGCCTCGGCCACCTGGAAAGAAACGCCTTGGAAATTGGCGACAACCTGCCCAAATGCCTTGCGTTTTGAGGTGTAGCCTGTGGCAACGTCAATGGCAGGAACAGCCGCACCAATTGTCATGGCGGCTGTTCCCAGGCGTTCTGGAATCATCATGGTATTAAAAATCTTAACTCCCTGGTTGAGTTGCCCTAAAAGGTTCTCTTTTGGGACAGCTACATCCTTGAACACCATCCGAGCAGCACCGCCGCCGCGGCACCCCATAAGTCCGTACAGGTATTCGGTTTCAACGCCTTTGGTTTTGTCTACAATAAAACAGGAAATGGACTTGTGGGGCTCGGCATCGGGATTTGTCCGGGCATAGACCAGGTAATAATCTGCGCCTTCACCACCGACAATGAATCGTTTCTGACCGTTGAGAACAAAATGGTCTCCCTTATCTTCGGCTATGGTTGTGGTGCCGAAAAAATCTGATCCGCCACGGGGTTCGGTCAGGCATTCTGCTGCAAAGATTTCTCCTTTAAGAAGAGGTTTGACATATTTTTCTTTCTGAAAATCTGAACCATGAAGAATGATGGCGTCACAGACCAGTTCAGCCCCTACACCAAATGTGCAGGCAAAAATATATCCCAGCATACCGATCTCTTCCATGACCATACAGGTGGACACCCAATCCATATCTCGACCACCCCATTTTTGGGGATAGCGACATCCCATGAGGTTGAGGCGGCCAGCTTCCTGCAAAAATTCTTTAGGAAACTGAATTTTATCAGCATCCATTTCCAGGATCATTTTTCTGGGGATCGATTTTACAAAATCGCGGGCTTCTTGTTTTAGTTTTATTTGTTCGTCGTTTAAAAGGTAATCAAACATGTGTAAATTCCTCTCTAAGTTTAAATTTCATAACCTTGCCGGTCGGAGTGTGGGGAAGCTGATCTATAAAATTAATTTTTTTTGGAATTTTAAATTTAGCCAGGCGATTTGAAAGGAAGTTTGTCAGGTCATCTTCAGTCAGTTCCTTGTCCTTGGCAGTTACAACCATAGCATGGACGGTTTCACCCCAGTCCGGGTGAGGGGTGCCTATAACTGCTGTCTCAACAACATCCGGATGTTCCATGATCCGGTCTTCTACTTCCTTGGAATAAACGTTTTCACCGCCGGTGACGATCATGTCCTTGATCCGGTCAACAATAAAGAGGAATCCATCCTCATCAATCCGTGCCACATCGCCGGTCCTGTACCATCCTTTATAAAAAGCGCTGCGGGTGGCTTCCGGGTTATTTAAATATTCTTTCATCATGGAACCGGCCTTAAGCCAGATTTCCCCTGTTTCGCCAGGAGCTGCCTCTGTGACATCATTTTTCATGATTTTTATTTGTGCACCGGGCAAGGCCTTTTTTCCAATGGAACCTGCATGATTTTCATGATCTTCCGGAATTAATACCGTTCCTGTGGGGCCGGATTCAGTCATGCCATAAACTTGGAAAAACTGATCGGATTGATAGGTTTGCTTTAGTTTTTTAACGGTTTCAGGGTCAATGGGGCCACCACCGTATACCCAAGCTTTCATGGATGATAGATTAAAGTCTTGAAAATTGGAAATCATCTGCAGGGGCATCAGGTATGAGATGGGCGCACCAAAATAAGCAGTGCACGATTTTTTTTCTATAGCTTCAAGAAAATGCAGCGGATGATATTCCCTTAACAGAACACTTTTACCGGCAACGGTTGTAATGCCCATGAACCAGTTATTCAAAGGCGAGGAATGCCAGATGGGCATGGCGATTAGCATGACGTCGGTGTGATTAAGTCCCAGAACTTTTGCACCGGTGATTCCGGCGGAAACAACACTTGAATGGGTATGGACACACCCTTTGGGCTTACCGGTCGTACCACTGGTGTATAGGATTTCAGCCCTGTCCTCACCCTGCATGTCAACCGGGGAAAAGGCAGGCGCCTTATCCATAGCATCTTTTAAAAAATTTATCTTATCTACCCGGGTATCCATGGTCATTTTAGCGACATCCGTTTTAAGCTTTTGTGCCACTTTACTCAGGCTACCATCGAACAGAAAAATACCGGAGCCACTGTTTTCAAGAATATAATCCACTTCTGGTGCAGTCAGTTTATGATTGATCGGAACGGTAACCCCCCCAGCCTTTAATATGCCGAAGAATGAGAAGACAAAATCAAAGGTATTCTGGCTCATCAGGGCTACAGAATCTCCTTTCTTAACTCCCAAGGCCTGGAAACAGGCAGCAGCCTTCTCACTTTTTTCTTTTAGCTGTCTAAAGGTGACTTCTGTTTCCATATCGCATAGGGCTATATTGTCCGGGTATTGATCAGCATTCTCATCTATGAGTTTGATAAGATTCATTATTAATCCTCATTATGGGTTGGGTCAGTTGACAGTTTGAGTTCTGTGATTCGTTTGATCAGTTTTTTTTTTGTGGCAAGAATATCCTGCTCCAGAAGCGAAAGTTCTTTTTTTCTGTCCTGAATCTCCTTTAGTTTAGCATTTCCGAATTTTAAGCTTTTTTCAATTTGCTCAATTTCATTGGTATCAGTATCGGCCATACCAATCATTTCTGAGATTTCATTTAAAGAAAATCCAAAGCGTTTCCCTCTGAGGATCAATTTGAGTCTTGCCTTGTTTCTGGGAGTGTAGACTCGCTGGTTTCCAGCAGTCCTTTTGGGCATGATCAGGCCTTTTCCCTCGTAAAACCGGATGGTCCGTGTGCTGATATCCAGTTCGTCTGCCATCTGTGATATGGTATACTTTATCTCTTCTTTTTCATCATCCATCCTCCCCTCCTTTAAAAAATATCCATGTCATCCTGACGACACAACGAAGTATGAAAATGGTCGCCCCAAAGGGCAGACCGTATTCTGATCCGGGTCTGCCCGCAATAAAACTTGAAATACTCATCGGCTCAGAGGAGTATTGTATATAAAAAAATAGTAGACTGAAGAGTAGATTAAATACTTAACGTTAACGTAAACTATAACTATTGTTCTGTCAAATAAAAATAGTGTCTCTATGTTTATCAAAATTATCTTCAGATAAGTCCTGTATGCAATGTTATGAACATTTTGCATGGCAGAACCTCCTGATCTGTGTGATTCTTCTGATCAGTCTTCCTGTTATCAACATGATGATGATTCCGGACGCTGATGAAATTGTCGAAATAGACCCGTCATTACTGGATTTACCAAAAACAGGCTTCATGGCACGACCCGGAATCCGTGGAATCTGGAACGGACTCCGGGGGGGGCAGCGGAGGATCTGCCGCTGCCGTTGCAGGTGGCCTTGTGCCTCTCTGTACGGGTAACGATGCGGGAGGGCCATACGAATTCCCGCTTCCTATTCGGGTTGTTTTGGGCTGAAACCATCCTTTGGCCGAATTCCCTTGGGTCCCCAGCCGTTTTTAAGTTACAGCAATATGACAGTTGCTGGACCATTGACACGAACGGTTATTGACGCAGCCCTTTATCTGGATTGCACGGCCGGGTATCACCCTGCCGACTTCCCTGCATGACCCCCTATGAAAAGTCTTATGTGAAGCAGATTGATCAATTACCGGAGAAATTGACCATCGCCTTCAGTCCGGACCTTGGATATGCAAAGGTCCAACGGGATGTCATGGCCTGTGTGGAAGAGGCTGTAAAAGCATTTGAACAGATCGGGCACACCGTTGATTTATGGACAGTAAGCTTGCCTTATACCGGCGACACCTGGACGTCTCTGATCTGTACAGACATATACGCTCAGCTATGCGATGTGCTCAAAACAGATCGTCAGCATATGGGCAGAACGTTGATGACTGTGGTTGAAAATACCCGGGATTTTACTATATAAGGAATTCATCCGAATCCAGGCATTAAGGTGGGAATTGAACCAGAAATTTCAGGGATTTTTTGAAAAATTTGATCTGCTGCTCACCCCCACCATGCCCTCAGAAGCCTTTGCTGCAGGTGGGCCTCCCCCTGATAGCATTGATAGCCATCCCATTCCGCTTTTAGGGGCGGTGGCGTTTACTTATCCCTTTAATCTTTCTGGTCATCCAGCGGCATCGGTGCCTGCCTGCCGGCTGTCTGAAAACGGGTTGCCTGTGGGCCTCCAGATCGTCGGCCCCCGCCATGCCGATGCGCTGGTGCTTCAGGCGGCAAGGGCCTATGAAAAAATACGTCCGTGGAAAGATCACTGGCCGGTTGTTTAAGGCGCTTGTCTGCCGTTCCGGGGATTTAGACCGGCAGGATAAATGGTCCCCGACGGTCCGGAACTGGGTCAGAATAAGGTCCGCCCGTGACGGTTATATGATTCCCCCGTTTACCCCGAGTACCTGTCCTGTGATGTAAGACGCTTGGCTGGAACAAAGGAAAGTGACAGCAGCGGCCACCTCCTCGGGAGTACCTGGACGTTGCATTGGAATCATTTTAACAATTTCTTCCATGGGAAGTTTTTCCACCATCTCCGTTTCAATAAAACCTGGAGCAACGGCATTGACGGTTATATTTCTTGATGAGACCTCCCGGGCCAGGGCTTTTGTAGCACCAATGAGACCTGCCTTGGATGCGGCGTAATTAATCTGACCTGCCTGGCCCATCTGGCCTGAGGTGGATGCGATGTTTACAATCCTGCCGAATTGGTTCCGGATCATGTTTTTCACCACAAGTCGGGTAACATTGTAAAAACCTGTGAGGTTCGTATCCAGGACACGCTGCCATTTTTCAAGTTTCATCCGTACCATGAGCATGTCATCGGTGATTCCTGCATTGTTTACCAGAACTTCAATTTTATTATGTTTTTCCAGGATGGCATTTACACCGGCTTTGGTCTGGTTCTGATCTGCCACATCAAAGCAGATAATTTCGCCGCTTCCCCCTGCATCTTTAATGATGGCAAGGGTTTTAAGTGCCTCAGCCTCGTTTTTGAGATAATTGATAAAGACATGTCGGCCGCTGGCGGCAAGGCCAACGGCAATGCTGCGGCCTATCCCCCGGCTGGCCCCCGTTACCAGGGCTGTTTGATTTAAGTCGGTGGGGTTTGGTGGTGTGCTCGATGAAGTCATGGTTTTAATTTATTCCTTTCATGGATTTTTGCGCGTGGTATTTTTTTAAATAAAATTTATTTATGGCGGTTTTTTATATGAAAAGGCAGCCTCAAAGGCAACCTCAGCAGAGCCGCCCCCGATGGGCAATAGGAACCGGACAATTGAGCTGTCTACAGTTCCGGTCCGGGCCCATTGCCCGTCGGCATGATAGCATTTGTCCACCAGGACATGAGGGTTGTTTAAAAAAACAGAAAAACCGCCCAGAAATGGCAGAAACTGCCCGACAGAACAAACAGATGCCAGATGCCGTGGAAACCGAAAGTGTCGGGCCAGGGGTCAGGACGTTTCAAAGCATAGATCACAGCCCCGGAGCTGTAAAAAAGGCCCCCAAGAGCAAGCCAGATAAGGGATGAAAGGTTCAGCGCCATGACAAGTGGATACACCGCCACCACAAAAATCCAGCCCATGATAAGATAAATGGCCGTGGAAATCCACCGGGGAACGTTGGAGCAGAAGAGCTTTAAAAATGCGCCTGCCAGGGCAATGCTCCAGGCAATGACTAAAAGGGACCACCCCCAGGGTCCCCGAAGGGGCACAAGACAAAAGGGCGTATAGGTGCCGGCAATGAGCATGAAGATGGTGATATGGTCTAATTTTCGCATACCGGCAATGCCTTTTTCAGACAATCTCAGACCGTGATACAGGGTGCTTGAGGTGTACATCAAGACCAGGGTGGCCCCGAAGATGGAAAAGGATACCACATGCCACACATCGGCCTTTAGGGCAGCAAACACCACCAACAGGGTAAGCCCGACAAGGGATGCGATAGCTCCGGCCATGTGAGAAAGGGCATTGAACGGCTCTCTGAACGTTGGAAAACTCATGGATGACACCTCCTGTGTAAACAGATTGTAGGGCTTGATCATAAGATGGGCCACCCGTTATATTCGACGGCTCAATGGGGGGGCAGGCTTGCCAAGTCTTGCGGTTGACCGATCTAATTACAAAGCCCATTTAACGCTTTATTCAGCATACGCTCATTTGCCGGGATAAGAAAGGTGTGTTGCCTGTTTTACACATATTTTACGCAATTTTTGAGTATCAATGAATAGCACGAAAATCAAAAATAAGAATTTAATGTTCTTTTTTCCATTGCTGTTACCTCCTTAAACATTCAGTGCCCCGATGGGACCTCCGTCCGGGCCGGAATTACAGCCAAAAAGAGCTGGTGGATTGGTTGAGGCGCAGTCTTCGTCGTCAAAGGTGGTATCCCGTGAAAAAGCTGTACCCACCCCGAGTCGGGCGTAAATACCCTGCTTGGCAGAGACCATGGTGGCGGTAAGCAACAGCACTGCCACCGAGATGGTCACGATCTCGATTTTTTTCCTTGGGAACTACTGTCGTATTAACTTTTTGCATGTTGTGTAAGGAATCGGTCAAGACTGTTTGCAAAGGCGTTTCGGTGTTTCTGATTCATCGTCGGCGGGCCACCGGTATCTATGCCACTGGCCCGGAGAGCATCCATGAAATCTCTCATATTCAGGCGTTCTCTGATATTTTCCTCGGTATAGAGTTCTCCACGGGGATTTAGAGCATACCCTCCTTTTTCAATCACCTGGGCTGCCAGGGGAATATCTGCTGTGATAACAAGATCACCAGACCTGAGCCGATGAACGATTTCCTGGTCAGCTATATCAGAACCGGCTGAGACTTGAATTGTTTTGATCCAGGGAGACGGAGGAACCCACACGGGTTGATTGGCCACCAATGTCATCAATATCCTGGTGCGCTCGGCAGCTCTGAACAGAATTTCTTTGACCCCCACGGGACATGCGTCTGCGTCCACCCATATTTTCATTTTTGACTCCCTGGAATCCTGAGGCTTCACGGTAAGAGCACCTGGCATTTCCCACAGACATCCGTGGTATCCTCAAGATCTTTAAATTCATTCATTTCAGTGTGGTTGGACCTGAGCCTGTTCCAGCATCGGTGACGGTCAATACCGGCTTCCGACACTGCTCCCACGGGACATCGATCCACGCACATCAGGCATTTTTTACCGTTTTTGTGCAGGCACAGCTCTTTTTCGCTGACCAGGGGACTGTCCCCGAGATCGGCATCGGTGACAAAGCTGCCCAGCCGACCGGCACACCCTGCCGGGGGGATAGCTTCAAGCTGCTGCCTGAAATCCTTCGGGGTCACTGCTTGCGTCATATTTTTCCTTGATGTGTTTGTTTTAATTATTTCATTCCTGAATTTTGGATTATTCAGATCGGAAATATGTTTGTATTCTCTTTAATTTCTCTTTCTCTTCATGAATTAGTGAATGAGCCGTCTCCAAATCGATTTTTTCAAATCGGATCATATCCCCGGGCGTGGTTTGGGCAACCCGGCCAAGATCGGAGGAGATGATGGTTGCAATTTTGGCATACCCCCCAACGGTCTGCTCCACCAAAAGGATGATGGGCTGTTCATCTGCGGGGACCTGGATGCTTCCCGGTATGGAGGGTTCTGAAATAATGGATTTGGGCATGCCGTCCCTTATGGGAATTGTTTCTCCCATGAGTCGGTACCCCATGCGATCCGCCTTGGCCGTGACCATGTATTCGGAGGTAAAAAGGGTATGAAGACCCGCATCAAAATAGTCGTCCTGGGGGCCTGGTACTGCCCTTAACGTTACATGGGTCGGATAAATGGGAACCGCTTTTCGGGGTAAAACCCGCTCGGTTTTCAACAACGAGACATTTCCTATTTTCAGCATATCCTTGGCCCGGATGGGTCGGCCTTTAAATCCCCCGATGTTGGCCCCGGCATATGTGGAAAAACTGCCCATGACCTGGGGCACGTCAAATCCCCCGGAAACGGCAAGATATGCACGGCAACCCGCCTGAACCTGACCCATGGATACCATATCCCCGGGGTTTACCCTTATGGAACGCCATTGGTCCACAGGGATTTTGTTGACGGTTATCCCCATTTTTGCCCCGGTTAAGGCAATGTCCATTGTTTTTAGAATTTCCATGGAAGGTCCCATAATGGTCAGTTCCATGACAGGTGTATTGTCCGAATTCCCAACCAGAATATTGGCGGCATCAAATGCAAAATGATCCAGGACCCCCGATAAAGGAACCCCCATGTCCTGAAATCCAAACCGGCCTCTGTCCTGTATGGTTGAATACCCGCCGGGTGCGATAATTTTTATGGCATCCATCACATGTTTTCCCCTTGTTTGATCTGTTCAAATTGATCTTCAGAAATCGGAATAAATTTTATTTTGTCCCCGGCTTTGTATAAAAAGGGTTTTTTCTTTTTGGGAGCAAAGAGGGTTAAAGGGGTCCGGCCGATAATCTGCCAGCCCCCCGGGCTGTCAATGGGATACATGCCGGTCTGGTTGTTAGCAATTCCCACCGACCCTGCAGGAACCACAAGTCGCGGCGTTGTCAGGCGCGGGGTAAACAAGCGTTCATCCAGTCCCCCCAGAAATGGAAACCCCGGCGTAAAGCCCACCATATAAATGGGGTATTCGGGTCGACTGTGCAGTCGGATGACTTCCTCTGTGCTGAGATTGGATGAGGCCTTCACATTCTCCATGTCCGGACCTAAATCCCCGCCGTAACAGACAGGTATTTCAATGACCTGCACAGATTGTTCACCCACCGTATCAATGGTGGATTCCAGGTCCTCAATCAAGGCCATCAGCTGCCTGGGCTGAGTCTGGACAGGATCATAAATAAATAAAAGGGAGCGATAGGTGGGGATGATTTCAATGATGCCGTCAGGTTTTCTGTTTTTCACGGCTGCTGCCATGGTCCTGACCTTTTTATTGATATCCGGGTCAATCCCCTCCCCGAATTCAACAATCAGCCCGGTATCACCGGCCAGTCGACAGACGGGTCTTTTTTTCAGCTGGCTGTTCATGGTTACCCTTCTTTTCCCATGGGTTGAACCTTAAATCCATGGGATTCAAGTGTTATTTTGATGGTTTTAACCAGATTAACGGCATCCAGGTTATCCCCGTGAACACACAGCGTTTCGGTCTGTAAATCAATACGGGTTCCGTCAACGGCCACGACAAACCCATTGGCCATGTCCATGGCCCGGCTGGCCACCAGATTCGGATCTGAAATCACGGCCCCCTTTTCCTTTCTTGAAACCAGGGTTCCTTCAGGGG
The DNA here is from genome assembly GCF_054657595.1 of Desulfocicer niacini. Classification (NCBI taxonomy): domain Bacteria; kingdom Pseudomonadati; phylum Thermodesulfobacteriota; class Desulfobacteria; order Desulfobacterales; family Desulfobacteraceae; genus Desulfocicer; species Desulfocicer niacini. The sequence goes on along the minus strand of NZ_BAAHYK010000047.1, from coordinate 30,413 downwards.
TATATGCCCTGTCCGGGAAGGCTTCATACACCACATTCAACCCCAATTCCTCTCCCACCTGGCGCATGGTTTCTCCTTTCTTGCCGGCCAGAGCAACAAATTTCAGGGTCGGGTCCAGGGCCAGGATTCCCCTGGCAATGGCCGTTGCCGTCTCCCTGCTTTCAACGGCATCCAGATACAGGGCCCCATGGGGTTTGACATGCTGAAGTGTTGCATTGTGAACCCGGCAGAAGGCCTGAAGGGCACCCACCTGATAAATCAGGTACTGACTAATTTCATGGGCGGAGACAGCCATTTTCCTTCGCCCGAACCCCAGCAGATCCGGATACCCGGGGTGGGCACCGATGCCGACTTTATGTTGCACGGCCATTTGAATGGTCGCATCCATAACAACGGGGTCTCCCGCATGCCAGCCGCAGGCGATATTGGCAGAACTGATGTACTGCATGACCTGGTCATCCATACCAATTTTATAAGCTCCGAAACTTTCTCCCATATCGCAGTTTAAATCAATGGTTTTCATCTTCATACACAATCGGCAAGGAAATTCCTGAGTTTTCATCCCAGGAGAAAGAATTGCCGCCTCCTTTTGCTAATTATAGTTGTGATCTAACCTCTTTATTTCAGGAAGTCATAAATAGGATGATGCGCTGTCTGAAAGTATCAATATGCTCCTTTAACAATGATTTGAGACTTTCTCCGTCTTTTTTCGTCAGGGCCTTAATCATAAGCTCGTGTTCTTTCACTACGGATTCAAAATGAATTTCCAGCGGACGTTGGGGATCAATGGCATTATTATAGGAGAGGTATGAGAGTCTTTTGGCCTCTTTTCTGACATCTTCAACCCCCCGGATCAGGAATTCATTCTGGGAGCTTTGTGCAAAATTTCTGTGAAATTCGTGGTTGGCTTCCACCAGCCGAAAGATCGAGTTGGAATATACTGCTTTTTTTACTGATTCGTTTGATTTTTTCATTAGATGTATCGCCGTTGTACAATCTTTTTGCATGGCGATATCCACCACACCGAATTCAAAGATATGCATGCTCTCAAACATGGCTTTGGTGTTTTGAAGAGTGATGGGTCGGACAATCACCCCCCGGTTGGGATGGGATTCCACCATTTTTTCGCTCTGCAGCCTGACCAGTGCCTCCCGGATAGGTGTTCTGCCAATCCCAAGTTCTTCCACCAGCAGGGTTTCTTCCAGATGCTGACTGGGCTGATATTCCAGGCATATAATCTTTTTGACAATGGTTTGGTATGCAGTGACGGCCAGGGGTTGTTTTGAGGGTTTTGGACCGGGTTTCATTACTAATAACCATCCTTATTTTTAAGAGATTTGCCATGGTTTAAAATATACTTGACATAGATGTAAAATATATGTCAAGTATATTTTGATTTTTTCATTCCATTCATAAACAGGAGGAGCACATGTCTGATACAATATATGAAGTCAAATCGCCATTGATGGGAACCTTTTACCGTTCATCGGCACCAGAAGAGGCCCCTTTGGTGGAAATTGGTCAAAAAGTGAATGCATCTGATGTTGTCTGCATAATTGAATCCATGAAAATATTCACGGAAATCCGTTGTGAACACGGCGGGGTGGTTAAAGAAATTTTGATAGAAAATGAAGATATGGCAATGAAAAACCAGACATTGATTGTAATAGAAAAAGATATTTAGACGTTTTTTTATCTGGGGGAGTATTGGAACGTATGGCTATCAATCGTATTTTAATTGCAAACCGGGGAGAAATCGCACTCCGTATCATCCGTGCTTGTAAAGAAATGGGAATAGAATCGGTTGCCGTGTATTCAGATGCTGACAAAGACAGCCTTCATGCAAAATCTGCAGATCACGCCATTCATATCGGTCCTGCTTTGAGCCATAAAAGCTACCTGAATATGGAGAAAATCCTGTCAGCTGCAAAAAAATCCGGGGCAGATGCCGTGCACCCTGGATACGGCTTTTTATCGGAAAATGCAAATTTTGCCCAGGCCTGTCAGGATACCGGATTGGTGTTTATCGGTCCTTCTGCTCAGTCCATAGCCAAAGCAGGTGACAAATCCGCTGCCAGGCAAACATTGATGAACAGTGGTATTCCCGTGATTCCCGGCAGTGACGATATCATAAAATCCAGCGACATGGCATGCGATATTGCTCAAAGAGTTGGATTTCCGGTTATTTTGAAAGCATCCGGCGGTGGCGGTGGGCGGGGGATGAGAATCGCCCATTCCACAGAAGAATTGATCCGGGCATTTAAGATCGCATCTGGTGAAGCCAAAGCAGCCTTTGGCAACCCGGATATCTATCTGGAAAAATATATTGAAAAACCGCGTCATATTGAAATCCAGATCCTGGGAGATCAATTGGGCAATTATATTCACCTGGGAGAACGAGAATGTTCAATACAGATGCGGTACCAAAAACTCATTGAGGAAGCCCCCTCTTCGTTTTTGGATGAAGATTTGCGGCAACTCCTGGGCGAAACCGCCATAAAAATTGCCCGGTCCATCAACTATCACAATGCTGGCACCATGGAATTCCTGCTGGACAAAGATAAAAACTTTTATTTCATGGAAGTCAATGCCAGGATACAGGTTGAACACCCTGTCACCGAATTGATAACAGGTATTGATATTGTCAGGGAACAGATTCGCATCGCTGACGGACAAAAGCTTTCCGTCTGTCAGGAAGATATTCGCCTGACCGGATGGTCCATGGAGTGTCGGATAAATGCCTCTGACCCCGATGACAATTTCATGCCCTCTCCCGGGGAGATTGAATCTGTTTTGTTTCCGGGTGGCCCGGGTATTCGGCTGGACACCCACATTCATGATAAGTATATGGTGACCCCGTATTATGATTCACTTATCGGTAAACTTGTTGTGTGGGACGAGAATCGATTGGCTGCTATCCAACGGATGAGAAGAGCCCTGGATGAATTTGAAATTACAGGCATTCACTCCACCATTCCGTTTTTTAAAATCATCTTTGATCACAAAAAATTCCAGGCTGGTGATATCGACACTCATTTTTTAGAGGAAAGTCAACTAGGGCTCCGTTAAAAAATTAATCATCTATATGCAGGACCTATTGCTCCACCGGGGTGTCTCTGTCAGAGACTTTTGCATAGTTTGTTTTCTAACAGTTCCTAAAAGTTAAACAAAATGATGCTGCGTGGCCCAGACCGAGGCCTGGGTTCGGCTGTTCACCCCGAGTTTATTAAAAATATGGTTGATATGACTTTTTACGGTATGAGGGCTGATATTCAGCGATTGGGCTATTTCCACATTTGTGGTGCCGCAGGCAAGCATTTGAAGTATCTGGATTTCCCTTTGGCTTAAGGGGGACGGCAATCGCTTGTTGGCTTCATCCCGCAGATCGCCGTTCATGCGGGATAAATCCCGAATCTTTTTTTCCAGGTTTTCAATATATTGATTGGCTGAATTCAAAGCCGATACATTCTCTGCGTTATCAATATCCAGGGTAATGGTGGACAGAAGTTTGCCGGCGTTGTCATGGATGGGAAAAATGGCTTTTTCCTGCACTGGCTGGCTGATATGCGGGCAGCGTCCCGGAATGGTCTGTTGTTTACTGAGCATGGCGGCAAAGGCCATGCAGGTTTTAAACCCGCACTCATTGCAATTGGTTTGGGGCAGCAATTTTAATATCTGTGTGACGTCAGTATTATTAAAGAATTTATATCGGGGAGGAATCTGATCTTTTTGAAGATAAATATCATTTAAAAACTTCATTAACCGAACCATGAAAGCCCTTGCATCCTCACTATCATTAACCGGGGAGGCAACGCCTCTGTCAGGATGAAGCACACACAGAGTATGATCAAAATTCAACCGGATATGCGGTGGATTTTCGTGCATTTGTGCTTTTTTTGCCACGGCATTGATATAAGGAAATAAAAACTCAATATCCATGGAAAAATTAAAAGCCATCATCATACATGCCTTGAGTTTGTCTGGAGGTAGGGTTGCAGGGCCCCGGCCCATGGAGCATACCTGTAAACCGTGAAACCCGATATTGGAATGTTTTGAAGTCATAAATGTTTGCTCAATGGTTTTTTTAAATCCCCGGGGTACATCCATTCAGCTGTCCCCCCGGGAAAACAGATGAAAACCTTTGCTGGCTTATATGTTTATTTATAAATATTTTAAAAATCACCCAAATGGGGGATGTGTTTATATTAAACTTATAGTTAATTAAATGCAACAATAGGATAAAAGATGATTTCAGTATGATGAAAATAAGTGAGGTTAAACAATGGCTAAATTTAAAACCACCATGGATATTTTTAAATTATTGGAAAAAACCAATTGTCGTAAATGTAATAAACCTACATGTTTGGCTTTTGCAGCGGCTGTATTCCAAGGCCAGATCGCTTTAAGCGAATGCCCGTTTATTGGTGAAGATACTCTTAAAGAATACGGCCCGCAGAAGTTAGAATATAAATCAAAACCTGAGCAAAGCTTTATCAAGATGATGGGCCAGTTAAAAGAGCAGATAAAACAGATCGATCTTGAATCCAGGGCTGAAAAGCTGGGTGAAAAATTTTCAAATGGCCGGTTAATCTTAAAGATTTTTGGCAAAGACTTTGGCATTGATAAAAATGGTGAAATTTCAACAGATATTCATGTCAATCACTGGATCGCTCCGCCAGTGTTAAATTATGTATTATCCAGCAAAGGGATACCGTTGACCGGATCATGGGTGCCTTTCAGGGAACTTGAAACGTCCAAAGATTGGGCCCGTTTTTTTGAACATCAATGTGTGGGGGCTTTTAAAAAGGTGGCCGATACAAATCCATCCTTTTTCAAAGATATCATAGAGTTGTTTAACGGCCAGCCCGTTCAAGATCATTATGATGCCGATATTGCCCTGGTTATTTACCCGCTGCCATTGCTGCCCATGTTGATTTGCTACAATCATCCAGAAGAAGGACTGGAATCGGATCTAAATCTGTTTTTTGACAGTACAGCAGATAAAAACCTGCCCATAGAAAACATCTATACCTTGTCCACCGGCCTTGGCAACATGTTTAAAAAATTGGCCAAAACCCATGGTTAAACGAGTGCCGCAATGAATTGAATTTTTGTATTTTATGATTGATCATAAGATCGGCCATTTATACGGATGTTGAATTTATATCATCGCCAACGGCCTGTAATTAAATCGTTTGTTTTTTAGTTGCAAAAGGATTGATTCAATGGGAGCATAGAGAACTACCCATTGGTGTAACCCAGGAGATGAAAGGCAAGCAAGATTGGCGTAATTATTTGTTGCCGAGGCCCTGAGTCTGTACAACATGACAAAGCCCAGGATTCAGGAGAGAGTAAATTGTCTTTCTCAATCAAAGCAACACTCAGCATAAGGATTAGCTATTTGACATACTAAAAGGGGAATGTAGAACATGCCCTATGTTGATTCAGGCGAATAAATTACCGGACACGGTTGCACCATGATAATTGCCGCCAATATTCATAAATCCTTTGGAGACTTAAAGGTACTGAACGGTGTTGATCTGCATATCCCCAAAGGATGCATTTTCGGCCTGACCGGACGCAGCGGGGCAGGGAAATCAACCTTTTTGCGAGGCATAAACGGACTTGAGCCCTATGACCGGGGAAATTGACCGTAGACAATGTGGATGTCAAAGGTCTTTAAAATAAAGAATTCCGGGGATTTCGAAGAAAAATCGGGCTGATCACCCAGACCGCCTGCTCCATACGCGATGTCGATGCCATCATCTCAACCGCATATTTTGTGGGAGAGGCCTCTAAAAAAGACCTCAAAGCATTTCTTTTTGAGGATCCCCAGAACAAGGATTATGCCCTGGGGCTTATCGTGTGCAGTGAGGATCTTGAATCAGAGTGGGCAAAAACAGCCATGACCATCCTTCGCACTGATAAATACCGCGAAAAATTCCAGGATCATTTTCAGTCCCCCCTGATGTCGTTCTGGTGGTAGGTATCCCTTAAAAAAGTTTCCGGACAAAGGGGACAGTCTTCATATGACCCCAAAGTAAACCCATCTCTCCCTGTAATCCGGCCGGACATTATCCGGGTTACAGGATCTCCCTCTGTTTTTCCCTGAAAAAGTCGTGTACCACCTCAGTGCTGCTTAATGTGAGCGCGGTTTTGGAAAGGTCCCTGGCCCAATTACTGTCCACGGCTCGGATTACCTGTTCCAATGGCCTTCCTATGGGGGTTGTCCACGCTGACTTTTCTAAAAGTTGATTCAGATGCAAAGTTAACCATTATATCCTCTTAATTCCAACAAGTGTTTTTTTGGGGGGAGTTCATCGTAAGTAATCTACCCAATGTTAATGAATTCCATATCCACTAATTTTTTCAAAAGAGAGAAAGGCCCTGTAATGTTGTCATACTGAGCTTGATTGCAAGACCGGCCAATTGGGGGATGAGCTGTGATTCTTCTTGTGCTGCTATTTCAGGTCGCAAAGGCCTATGAAAAGGTTCGCCCCTGGAACGATCAGCAGCCAGTCATTTGAAAAACTTATCCCCCCGTACAACTCCCATCTGGACGATGATGTCCCTCCGGGATATCATCATGGGATAAATTCAACCTTTGAGGGCCTCGTAAAAAACAGCAGTGGACAAACGAGAAGCCAAACGGGTTTACGGAACTGCATCCATTGGGTAAGATAGGGCTTGATCATAAAAGGAGTCATTTATCCACGTGAAAGGAGTTGGTATGAAAGGTTCAGAAATACTTGTCCAAACCGCAATAAATGCAGGTATTGAAATCTGTTTCAGTAATCCTGGAACCACTGAAATTCCACTGGTTGAGGCATTTGATGCGGTGCCGGGTATCCGTTTGATTTTGGGGTTGTTTGAAGGTGTGTGCACGGGAGCTGCCGACGGGTACAGTCGCATGAGCCAAAAACCCTCAATGACCCTGCTGCATCTTGGCCCGGGATTTGCCAATGGAGTGGCCAATCTGCACAATGCCAGGCGGGCGGGCTCTGCCGTGGTAAATATTATTGGGGACCATGCCTCCTGGCACCTGCCGGCGGACCCGCCCCTGGCCATGGATATCAAGTCCCTTGCCGGCACCGTTTCCGGATGGGTGAGCCAGGTCCGCCAGAGTTCCCAGATTTCAAAAGAGGTGGCCGGAGCAATTTCAGCGGCATTCACCGGATGCGTGGCAACCGTGTCTGTTCCCCACGATTTTCAAATGGAAACGGTTCCGGATGACATTGCCAGGGTAACCCTTCCTCCGGTGCCGAAGCTGGATATGGATACCATTGCCATGGCGGCCACGGCCCTTGAAAAGTCCCATAATCCTGTCCTGATTCTGGGGGGAGAAGCACTCTGCGAAGAGGGGCTTATGGCGGCGGCACAAATTCGTGCCGCCACCAATGCGGAACTCTATATGGAAACCTTTCCCAGCCGTGCTGAACGGGGTGAGGGGCTTCCGGTGGTTCATCGAATTCCCTATATGCCAAGCACGGCCATGGAGGCATTAAAAGCCTTTGATATGGCGCTGCTCATTGGTGCCAAAGATCCTGTGGCTTTTTTTGGGTACCCGGACAGTTCCAGTCGATTACTCCCCCCGGATCAGTCCCAGGTGAACCTGGGTGTGCCCAATGCCAGGGCAATCATCAAAGCCCTTGCAGCTCTTTTGCATAGGGACCAACCGCTGACAAAAATTCTGGCCAAGCATGTGCCCCCGAAGCTTCCCACCGGTATTCTTACCGCAGAGAAAGTAGGACCTGTTCTTGCCGCACTTCAACCCGAGCAGGCCATTATAGTGGACGAGGGGATTACCAGCGGATTTTCCTATATCCCCCTGGCAGCCACAGCGCCCCGGCATACCTATTTAACCCTCACCGGTGGCGCCATTGGACAGGGGATCCCCTGTGCCACCGGAGCCGCTCTGGCCTGTCCCCATCGGCCGGTGATTGGTCTCCAGGCCGACGGCAGCGGATTATATACTTTACAGGCCCTGTGGACCCAGGCACGTCATAATCTGAATGTCACCACCCTGATTTGCGCCAATAACAGCTACGATATATTAAAAGTTGAACTTGCCAATGCTGGAAACCATAATCCTGGAAAGCAAACCCAGGCCATGACAACCCTTAGCTCGCCCAATATGGATTGGGTAAAACTTTCGGAAGGATTTGGTGTTCCCGCGGTTTCTGTGTATTCTGCAGAAGGGTTGGTCCGGGCGTTGGAAAATGCACTGGCCAATAACGGCCCCAATCTCATTGAGATGAGGCTGGCGCAATGGAGATAAGTTGCCTCCGCCGCCCTGTTTGACAGTCATCTAAATAGAAGAACAAAAATGCGTAAACTATTTTAAAAGAGGTGTTTTATGAAAATTTTTAAATCGTTTTTGGCAATACTGACTTTGGTAGCCTGTTTTTCAGGCCTTGCAGTTGCAGATAGTTATTCAAAAGCTATCTCGGTATTTAAACAATCCGAGGCTGTACAGCCGTTTTTTAAAAATTGTTATGGCTATGCAATTTTCCCGACCGTTGGAAAGGGCGGTATCGGGATTGGGGGTGCCTATGGCAAGGGGAGAGTTTATAAAGGCGGCAAGTTTACGGGAACGACCTCACTTGCCAAAGTGAGCATTGGTTTTCAATTGGGTGGTCAGGCATTCAGCCAGATAATTTTTTTCCAGGACAAGCGATCATATATGGAATTCATCAGCGGTGAATTTGAATTTGATGCATCGGCATCTGCCGTGGCCATTACGGCCGGGGTTCAGGCAAAGGCAGGGACAGAAGGAACAACGGGTAGTGCAACTGCCGGTCCTGCAACAGGTGTCCAGGCAGAAACAAGATATTATAAGGGAATGGCTGTTTTTGTTCATTCAAAGGGCGGTCTGATGTATGAAGCTGCCATTGGCGGACAAAAATTTCAATTTAAAGCCAAATAGTGTTATGGGCTCCGGCCCGCCGGAGCTCGTCAATAATGGTAATGGCTTCCATCTCTTCTATTCCCTGGGCCACGGGTACCAATACTTTTTGGCTCATGTTGCGTTTCAGGGTCTTATCCTACGAGTAACATCAGAGGCTCGATGGTCTTTTGACGAACATTGGGGAGCATCTGGATTACTATTTCTCCACATCGTTGGATCATCCCCAATATGGGAGGCTTGTCTGTTGCCAGCGTTCCCCGGCCACGAGCGCCTTTCAGCCTATTTCTGCGTCCTTCTCGGCCTTTTTCGGCAACGGCAGCTGGATTCCCTTTATGGCCTGCTACTACGTAAACCTCATCAAATTTAACTGTGTCCTGAAGGATTACATTCGGTTTTTTTTACTACCTCAACTTTCGGGGAAAGTATGAGAAACAACAATGTTGATTTAACTTTCTGATTTTATATGTAAAAATATTGAAGAGCCCTAACATTTGATGTATAGTGAATTAGCGAAAAACACAATAATATCAAACAGAAAGGGTTCAGATGGTTAATATCAATAATCGCACCCAAAAGCAACCCGACATTTGCATTCTTGGAAAAATTGATGACTTCTTTAAGCAATTCAACATTGCAACGAATTTACACCGATGTGGTATTCGGAAACGCCAGGGGCACAGCGTGCGCTCTTTAATAATGACCATTTTTATGTTGCTTTTTATGGGCAAAAATTTCTTTAAGGGGATTGTTATTAATGATGAAGTACCATTCGGAAAAGATGCTGCTTATGAAATCCTCAAAGGCTCCCGTTCCAACTGGCGTCGCCTATTGCTCCTTTTAGGCGTTCAGCTTCACAGTTTTTTCGACCGGTTGGCGGATGAAGAACGAGAATCGGTGCTGATAGTGGATGACAGTACATACGATCGTTCTCGGTCCAAGTCAGTTGAACTCCTTTCCAAGGTTTGGGATCACAGCAATGGCCGTTACCTCAAAGGTTTTCGAATGCTGACGTTCTGCTGGTTTGATGGATCAAGCTGCCTACCACTGGATTTTGCACTCCTTTCATCTGTTGATGCCAAAAAACGGTTATGCGGGGCTCATAAAAAGGTGGTCAAGCGCTGCTGTGCCTGGCAAAGACGTAAAGAAGCTACGATGAAGTCCACCGAGCAGCTGGAATCCAGGCCAAGTATCTGCTCATGGACAGTTGGTTTACAAAGCCAGTAACGGTTACCGCACTGAGCAAACATATTGACGTCATCGGTATGGTAAATAGAACCCCCAAAGTCTTGTATGACCACAATGGAAAACGCCTTGCAGTATGTCGGTTTTTCAAAGAGCAATAAATTATTACTTAAGCCCAACCCCGAAAGTTGAATTATACTATATTTATTGGTATATTTTAAGTTTCTATTGAAATTTTTATATGCAATATTGCACTTTTTAGGTTCAATTATTACAGATGTGATTGATAGTAGTACCGAGTATTCATATCAAGGGTTATTTGAAAATGCACTTCTAAATTTGAATATTAGTTTTAATAAGGGGTAATGCAACCGATCCGAGACTGTTAGACAGCCCAATTGACCGGTTCCATTATCTCTCCCCGGGGCTCTGCTGAGGGGCACTTGAACATCGCCTTGATTGAAAACCACATCCCCATTGCCGGCGTTATCTATGCCCCGACCCTGGACCTCATGTACCTGACAGAGGTGGAGACCGGATGCTGGGAGATTGCCCGGGGGAAGTGGATCTTTATCCACGGGGCCCTACCTGGGAGTGGGACACAGGCGCGTGACAGGCCGTGCTCACCGCCGCCGGAGGTATTGTCACGGATATCCATGGCGATCCCTTCAACTACAACAAGCCCAACCTGCTTAATGGGTCCTTTTTTGCGGGGCCAGATCTGGATTTTATGAAAAAACTCTCTTTTTTTTAGATTCAGCTGTAGTCGTCTACCCCCAACCACTCACTATTTTATCTGGAGTATAATAATGATCATCCAGAAAATTAAGACCTCCATTATTTTTTTTATCTTATTGTTTCAGTGGGCTACCATCAGCGTTGCGACTCCCAATAATATACATATTGATTTGACTCAATCCGAGCGCGAATGGCTTGCAGCGCATCCGCATATCCGGCTGGGAGTGGACCCGGATTATCCGCCATATGAGTTTATGGATGAACATGGGGTTTACCAGGGAATTGCCGCTGACTACACTGCATTGATCACCAAACGACTTGGCATTGAAATGAAACCCGAACCCGGTCTCACCTGGAACCAGGCCATGGAAGCAGGCAAACACCGGAAACTTGATGTGCTGCCAAGTGTTGTCATTAACAAAAATCGTAAAAAGCACTTCTCATTCACAACTCCTTACATAGAATTCCCCCGTGTCATTATCACCCGCCAGAACAGCAGCGTAAAGTCACTCAATGACCTGAATGATATCAATGTGGCTATGCAGGCCAACAGCTCCCATTACGATTTTATCAAAGAGCAAAGCAATGTCCGGCCGGATATCACTTTTTATAATTCTTTCAGAGAGGTCCTGCTGGCGTTGTCACAAGGCAGTCACGAGGCAGTTATTGGAAACCTTGGTACGGCAACCAATCTTATCCAGAAATTGAGTTTAACCAATCTTAAAATTGCGGATTATGTTTCCCAGGACCCGGAAAAGCTTGCCTTTGCCGTGCGAAAGGACTGGCCAATATTCACTGATATTTTAAATAAAACACTCACCTCGATCACTGAAAAAGAAAAAAATGAAATTTTAAATCGCTGGCTTCCGGTTCAATTCACCCAGAAAGTGTCGGAAAACCTCATGTTATCGGAAGCAGAAAAGAACTGGATTGAGACCCACCCCGTCATTCGGGTGCTTGTCAATACGGATATGGCCCCAGTGGAGTTTGTTGACCATAAAAACGAATTGTCCGGAATTTTCATTGATTTCCTTGATTATATTTCAAGAAAAATTGGTGTCACCTTTAAATATCAGCGCGAAATTTCAAAAAATATAACATTAAACATGCTCCAGACGCACAAAGTTGACATGATGTCCGATGTATCATTGACACAGCAAAACGGGACAGCCGCCTTTACCAGGCCCTATCTATCGGCGCCAATATTTATCTACACCCATTCCAATGGGCCATATTTATACTCCCTGAAAGCGTTATCCGGTCGAAAAGTGTCCGTTTACCGACACTGCCCCATCATTGAAAAAATCAAAAATGAATTCCCGGATATTGATGTTGTGGTGACGGACAATGTCGCCGATGCCCTCATGCAGACAAGAACCAGAAAGGTTTACGCATTTATTGGATGCCCCATGATCACCAACCACTATATTCGTCAAACCGGCTTTACAGACATTAAAGTGACAGGGGATACCGGGGTCAAGGTCAATATGGTAATGGCCGTTCGGGACGACTGGAAAATACTGGCGGGCATCCTCCAAAAAAACCTTGATTCCATGGATGAAAAACAGCGCGATACGATCATGAAAAAATGGATGGAGATTAAAATTGAAACGATGATAAATCACACCCTCATCTTGAAAATTCTGATCGGTTCCGGACTGCTGCTGTCGCTTTTTATTTTCTGGAATCGATCTTTAAAGGCGCAGATAAACCGGCGCATTAAGGCAGAAACTCACCTCATAGACTCTGAACGTCAGCTGACCCAGATCATTGACTTTCTGCCGGATGCCACCTTGGTTATCGATCTTCAAGGCAGAGTTCAGGCGTGGAACAAGGCCATGGAATCGCTGACGGGAATAGCGGCGGACACCATCCTGGGGAAAGGAATTGATGAATATGCGGTACCGATTTTAGGCAGGCGACAACCCATGCTGTCAAACCTGGCCATACAGTGGGATGAAAACAAGGCAGAGACCCATGGCGACATAAAAAAAACCGGCAGTAAACTCACAGTTCAGAAATTTCTTCCCCATTTAGGGGAGAATGGGATGCATGTTCTGGATGCCGCCAGCCTGATCAAGGATGAACAAAATATCATCACCGGGGCCATCGAAAGCATTCGTGACATTACCGAATTAAAACAAATGGGAATCATTCAGGAAAGATATGCCTTTATGATTAATACCATCAACCATCCCATGAGCTTTATCAATAAGGATTCAATGGTTGAGGCTGTCAACGATGCCTGGTGTTATTCTTTTGGGATCAAAACCGAAGATTCCGTGGGAAAACCTTTCAAGAAAATCTGCGGGACAATCAATTTCAAAAAAGAAATTTTGAACAATTTCAATCAATCCCTTCAGGGTGCCTCGGTGTTCAATGAAATTTGGGTGGATTTCCCATCCAGAGGCAGACGGTTCTGCCGCTTATCCATGCATCCGTACATCAACGAAAATCAGGAAACGACCCATACCGTTGTGATCATTGAGGACAATACCGTGCAAAAAAAAGCGGAAGAGGGCTTAAAACAGCGCTTGAAAGATCTGTCCCAGGCACGCCAGGAAATGTCGAACATGATGCACGGCCTGGAACTGGCCCGGGCAAAAGCGGAGCGTACCACTCATGCGAAAAGTGCATTCCTGGCAAACATGAGCCATGAAATCAGAACCCCCATGAATGCCATCATAGGATTGAGCTACCTGGCTCTCAAAACAGCGCTGACTCCCAAGCAGTATGATTATATAACCAAAATCGAATCATCTGCCAAATCGCTGCTGGATATCATCAATGATATTCTTGATTTCTCCAAGATCGAGGCGGGTAAACTGAGTATTGAATTCACCCCATTCTACCTCGATGATATCATGCAGAACCTTGCCACATTGATATCACCCAAAGCCCATGACAAAGAGCTGGAAGTCAATTTAATCGTTTCACCCGAGATTCCGCAACTCGAGGGAGATCCCCATCGTATTCATCAAATTTTACTGAACCTGCTGGGTAATGCTGTGAAATTTACTCCTAAAGGGGGGCGCATCGCCATCACTGTCACACCTGTTAAAAGTGATGAGAACCACATCGAACTGTGTTTTGCTGTTTCCGATACCGGCATCGGGATCTCTCCTGACAAGCTCCCGTTGTTATTTCAGCCCTTTTCACAGGCAGACACCTCTACCACACGGCATTATGGCGGTACCGGTCTGGGGCTGGCCATCAGCCGCCAGCTTGCCGAGCTGATGGGAGGCAAAATAACCGTTGAAAGCAATGTGGATCAGGGCAGCATTTTTTCTTTACACTTGTCTTTTACAAAACTGACAGGCACGCAATCCCCTCGTTTTTTAACTGCCGATTACGTCAGAAAAATCCATGTGCTGGTTGTGGATGACGATTCAGAATACCGGCAGGCCATTATTAATCAGCTCAACTCCTATGGATTCAACATCACTTCCAGTGCTTCGACTGCCATGGAAGCACTCACTCGATTGGATAAGACCTCCTTTCATCTTGTTTTAATCGACTTCAACCTGCCTGACATGGATGGATTTGACCTTCTCCACCGAATCAAAACCCATTCAAAATTCCCCAATACTAAGGTGCTCATGATCTCAGCCTACCACAAATCCACCAAAAACAGATCCGCACTGCAGAAGGCCAAACAGGGGGGAATTCTGGACGGATATCTTGTAAAACCATTCAGTAATTCAGACCTTTTTGATACCATTGCCAATTTACTTGATCTTAAACCTCCCTCACAAGAGAACAACGGTTTTCTCCTGGCGGACTTTGATAGCCAGATACTGCAAAACATCCGTGGCGCCCGAATTTTGCTGGTGGAAGACAATGTGATCAACCAGCAGGTGGCCAGGGAATTACTTGAAGGGGAAGGGTTCAAGGTGTCTGTGGCTGAAAATGGTCAACTGGCGGTAACCCGTATTCAGAATGCCGCCATTGAAAATAAGTTTGATGTGGTCCTCATGGATCTTCAGATGCCCGTCATGGACGGATATACCGCAACCAGGAAAATTCGCAAAGACAGGCGTTTTAACGATCTGCCCATCATTGCCATGACGGCTGATGCCGTAAGCGGAGTCCGGGAGCAGAGCCGGGAAGCAGGTATGAACGACTATGTCAGTAAACCCATTGATCCGCCGGAGCTGTTCAATGCCCTTGCCACATGGATCAAACCCGGAAATCGGGAAATTCCTGAATCGTGGCAACCGGCGCAACAGAACAACGACACACGGCGGGAACATCCGACATCACTGATTTTGCCCGGATTTGACACAAAGGGGGCGCTGGCCCGTGTGGGGGGAAAAACCGACATCTACCAAAAAATATTAAAAAAAGTACTGGAATCAGAAAAAGATGTGGTGCAACGACTCCAGGAGAGCTTATCCCGGGAAGACCACGACACCGCCATACGGACGGCCCATACCCTGAAAGGGGTTGCGGGCAATATCGGAGCCCTCTCTTTACAAACAGCTGCAAAAAGCGTTGAATCGGCAATCAAAAAAAATGAACCTTCAGCCATTGAAACGGCCATCACCGAACTGCAGTTATGTCTCTCTGACGCTTTTGGTATCATTCAAACCGTCCTCTTGCCAAACAATCAAAAAAAAGATACTATTGGAATGGATCTTAAAAGTATCGTACCCACCTTAAATTTGCTCAAAAACCAAATCGAAAATTTTGACTCGTCTGCCACTGAAACATGCGACATTTTATTAAAGATGCTTCAAGAGCCACCGTTCAATGAACAGGTCACCTGCTTAGCCAAGACATTGGACGTCTATGATTTCGAATCGGCACACCAGTTGGCCGATGAATTGTTAACATTAATACAGAACCACCTCAAAACATAATTTAAATTACCGGAGAATCACGACAACTCAATTAAATATTGGGCCGACACCTCAAAAACAAATCTCATAAGGAAAAATATTTATGTTTCAGACCCAGTCAAAGGAAACCATTTTAGCGGTTGACGATACACCGACCAATATTGATACGGTCAAAGCTGTATTATCCGAAAAATATCTGATTCAGGCTGCGGTGGATGGCAAAACCGCCTTGAAAATTATTCAAAAAAAAAAGCCGGATTTAATTCTGCTTGATATCATGATGCCTGGTATGGACGGATACGAAGTCTGCCAAAGAATCAAGGCGGATCCAGCCAATGAAAATATTCCCATCATTTTTTTAACCGCCAGAGACGAGGTTGAAGATGAAACCAAAGGCCTCTCACTGGGCGCTGTAGACTACATTACCAAACCCATCAGCCCCTCCATTTTACAGGTACGGATCAAAAATCACCTGCTGTTGAAAGCTTCCCGGGATTTTCTGAAACGGCAAAATGAAATCCTGGAGAAGAAAGTCATTGAGCGGACTCAGCAGATGGAAGAGCTCCAGGATGTATCCATGGTTGCCATGGGTGCTCTGGCTGAATCCCGGGACCCTGAGACCGGCAACCACATCCGCCGAACCCAGCACTATGTGAAACTATTGGCAACACTTCTTCAAAACCATCCCCGTTTTAAGGCATTTTTGACTCCCACTGTCATCACCTCCCTGTTTAAATCAGCCCCGCTTCACGATATTGGAAAGGTGGGTATTCCTGACCATATCCTGCTCAAACCCGGTAAGCTGACAGAAGATGAGTTTCATATAATGAAGCGGCACGCCACCTACGGTGCGAATGCCATTTCAGCTGCTGAAACAAAAATATCCCGGGCTGAGCCCTTCCTGATTTTTGCCAAGGAAATTGCCTCCAGTCATCATGAAAAATGGGATGGGTCAGGCTATCCATTAAAACTCAAAGGAGATGAAATCCCGACATCGGCCCGGCTGATGGCTGTTGCGGATGTATATGACGCGCTGATCAGCCGCCGGGTTTACAAGCCTCCCTTTTCCCATGAAACGTCAGTGGCCATCATCAAAGAGGGGGAAGGCTCCCATTTTGATCCGGATATGGTAGATATTTTTCTGGAAAATTCGGATCAGTTCAATACCATTGCCCAGCAATATGCAGATTCTGAAGAAGATTTAAAAGCCAAACGGTGATCTGACCGCCTGGCTCCAGACAGTTGACAATGCATGATTTATTCGGTCTTTATATGCTGTTTCTGTTCGTCGGCTCATAGTTTTTCATCAATACACCCGGTTTTAGCTCAGTACGTTGCAAATTCTCCATACAAATGCGAATAGGCTTTTCCCTCAAATATTACACCTGCGAGCAGCCCTGATAAATAACGTTATGACCAAACCCTTTTTACAGAACTCCTGGATATGAATCCTGTACCACCAAGTCCGTTGGAAAATCAGTCCGGTTCCGTCTCAAACAGACTGGATGCCCGGTGACACAGGAAGTGCCAGCCCAGCCCTGACATTTGCCAGGGTATCACCGTCGGGAAAGAGAAGTTCCACCAGTTTCAGGGCAAAGTCCAGCGCCGTACCCGCCCCTTTGGAGGTGATGCAGTTGTCCGCCACCACCACACGCTCATTTTTTACATTCCCATTGTCGATGAGATGGGAGAATCCGGGATGGCAGGTCACCTCACCCGGTGTCACCAATCCCTGGGAGTGGAGCACCACTGCCGGAGATGCACAGATGGCCCCGTAAAACTTGTTTTTTGCGGCCTGTTTTTTCAGCAATTGGGCAAGTTCCCGGCAATTATTTAGGTTTTCAGCCCCGGGGATCCCCCCGGGCAGGACAATGAGATCGAATTCATCCGCCACGCAGGATGAGATCAGGCAGTCCGCCTGAAAACAGATTCCTCTTGCCGCCTTGATTTCGGGCTTATCCACGGATGCCACCACCACATGGGCCCCGGCCCGCCGGAGCACGTCAATAATGGTTATGGCTTCCATCTCTTCTATTCCCTGGGCCACGGGTACCAATACTTTTTTATCCATGACTTCCCCTTATTGAGTTGAAAAGTTGATGTTTTGATTGTTATTTTTTTCTAAAAAGCGTACCGCACGCTTGCATAGACATCGTGGGCTCGCAAAGAGGCTTCAGTGGGGGCAATGGTCAATTCCAGTGGCTGGGACAGCGTAGGCCGGACAATGGTTGCGGTTCCGGTATCGGTGCGCACGGTCCCCAGATCTTGATACCGATACCCGATGTCCAGCGTCAGGCTTTGGGGCAGGGAAATGGAAATTCCGGCCGTCACTGCCCAGGTAAATCCCGTCCAGCTCCCGGAAGGCGTCCATGTCACTGCATCCTGGGAAATGGTGGGGAAGAGATATTGCATGCTGTCCACGGAATTGCGGGTGATGCCCATGGCCGCGCCCAGGAAGGGATGGAAACGAGCGTCGATTTTTCCCGCCAGGGATGCCAAGTCAAGGTAAGCTCCCACCATGGCTGTCTTGCTGTCCACATCCCCACTCACTGGCTGGCTGTCCAGCGGCACATTAAGAAAATTTGCCTGGCCCGAGAAAGCAAACCCGGGGCGCCATCCCAGCGTCGCCTCTAAACGCAGCAGACCCAGATCATATCCCAGTCCCGCATCGATCAGCATCGAAGATCCAAAATCGCCTCGTGCCCCGATGGACCGTCCGTCCGGGCCGCTATTACAACCGAAAAGGGCTGGCGGATTGGTTGAAGTGCAGTTTTCGTCCGCAAATTTGGTATCCCGTGAAAAAGCCGCGCCCAGGCCGAGCCGGGCATAAACACCCTGCTTGGCAGATACCATGGTGGCGGCGAGCAACACCACTGCCACCGCGATGGTCACAATCTCGATTGTTTTCATATTTTTCTCCTGACAAGTTTTTTTAAGGGATTGTCCCATGGAGGCATGGTATCATTACTTTAATTATTTCAAAAGAGCATAACAATCAAAAAGCAACCCTTATTGTGAAAAGGCTCTGACCATCTTCTTGTGCATTTTACTGGTTATTATACACCTTGACGCTGATGGCAATTTTAAACAGAAGTGTTAAAATTAAGAGTCCGATGGCCGTCACACCTGCTGAAATAATCAATTCATGGATGGTGGGGACATACGCTGTGATATGATGCAGAGCAGAGGGTACAAACCCACCCACAATCATGCCAAGGCCTTTATCAATCCAGGTTCCCACAAAAACAAGGATGCAGGAAAAAAACAACACCCGGCTGTTTTTCCTTGTGGTGGGTATCACCAAAAGAGTGATGGCAAGCACCATGCACACAATGGAGGTCCACATCCAGGGCACCAGAGGCCCATGACCATGCAGTCCCGTATAAAGATATTTGATGTGATCCATATGGGATGGAATCCCCGAATAAAAGACCACAAACACCTCGCACATGAGAAAAAAAACATTGGCCATCAGGCTGTAACCCACAATTATGGCAAGGGTTTGGATGGCTTCTTTGCCGGGATCAAATGCCGTCATTTTTTTAATGAACATGCATAACAAAATTAAAATGGCAGGACCTGCTGCAAAGGCAGATGCCAGAAATCGCGGGGCCAGAACAGCCGTCAGCCAGAACCCTCTTCCCGGTAGCCCGCAATAGATAAAGGCTGTCACCGTATGAATGGAAAAAGCCATGGGAATGGATAGGTAGATTAACGGTTTGATCCAGGGGGGAGGAGAGATGTCGTTTCGTTCGGCATCAAGGACGTTCCATCCAATAATAATGTTCAAAACAAGGTACCCAAATAGCACATTGCCATCCCAAAAGAGCATGGACCACGGTGTTGGATGCAAAAATACGTTTAAGGCCCGCATGGGCTGACCCAGATGGATCAGAAGGTACAAAAGACACATGACAAGGGATGCCACTGCCAGAAACTCTCCCAAAATCGTAATTTTACCAAAGGCTTTATAATTGTGCAGATAATAGGGCAGTACAAGCATCACCCCGCCTGCAGCCACGCCCACAAGATAGGTCATCTGTGCCGTATAAAATCCCCAGGAGACGTCCCGGCTCTGTCCTGTGAGCATTAATCCGTATTTTAACTGCTCCGAATAGTAAAAGGCACCCGTTGCAATTACAGCCAATAGTCCGGCAATCCAGATCCAATAGGTTTTGTTTCCTTTCAGCGCAAATTCGAGCATGGTTTCATCCTCCCCTGTTTCTATTATTTTGGATAATTGATCAAAGCTCTGGAAATCTGACATGAGCCTGAATAAATTGGGGGAAGATATACGCCATGGCACTAAATTTTGACTAAATTGAATCGTTTTTTTCAATCAGCTTGCGATATAGATCTGTTATGTCGGAACGGACAGGGCAATCCATCTGCTCTGCCATTTTTTTATAGTTGAGGTAGGTTTTTTTTGTTTTGGACAGATGGCCTGATGTGGCATAAAAGGTCATCAATTGTTTATATGCGTTTTCATCAAAGGGTTCTGCGTCTAAAATTTTTCTGGTAAAAAGAATGGCATTTTCAATCTGGTTCTCCCCTTGGTACAAGGCAACAATCTCCCAGAGTATTTTCAAATACCCGGCCGTGAACCATTCCCTTTTTGCAATGCACCACTCTTCATAACGATCTTCTTCAAGAAAGGCCCCCCGGTATGACGACTGGGCCAACAGAAGGGTTTCAAGCCTTTGGGGAGAGCTGTTTTTTGGCGTATTAACAGACATGATGGACAGAATCGTATTTGAAAATTCTTCGGCGTCAATGTGGATCCTTGACCCCTGGTAAAGTCGGTATTGATCTTTTTTGCGCTCTATGTAAGCAGATGGTGATTTGGGTGAAAGGTGTGGTTCCAATGTTTTTCTCAGTGCACTCATGGCCACATTGAAACGGCTGCCGGTTCTTTGTATGTCCTCCTCTGGCCAGAGTAGTTCAATGAGAACTTCCCGGGGGATAAACCCCTGGTTTCTGTTGGCGGCAAGATATTTAAAAATCATCAGGGCTTTTGAACTTTTCCATCTGGATAAAGAAATTTTTTTGTTGCCCATGGTCACATTGAATTTACCCAACAGGGTTATTTTGAGTTGCAGTGGGTCTTTTGACAGTTCATTATTAAAAAGCGTTTTTACATAGGTTCTGGCTTTTTCCTTGAAAGCTGTGTTTTGGGTCAAAACATCCTTTAAAAAGGGGATCAACCACCTTGCTTCCTTTTTGATAAATCGATCGTAGGTGTTGGCTTCAGATAATAACAAGGCACAAGATATTTGTGTAATCGCCTCACCGGTGTTGCCGATTTTAACGTGGACTTTCGCGGTTAACAGGTGGTTGTTGAACCGGTGAAACTTGGCTCCATCAAGTTTTTTCCCGGCATGTTCCAGGCAGGTCAGGGCTTTTGAAAATTGTTGCTCAATCATCAAAAGATTTGCATGGCTGTTTTCAAGGATGCCTTCTGTCAAACGAAGTCCGTAGCCCTCTATGATCTCCATGGCCCTGTTTAATATCTGCCGGGCAGATTCGATTTTTCCCTGGGCCAGGTAAATCTGGTGCAGACACTCCCAGGCATTGGCCATCCCCCAGCGGTTGCCCGGGTTTTCAAACAGTTCAATGCTGCTGTCAATCAACTCAATGGCCTGGTCCAGTTTCCCAAGCCCCATGCAGTTTTGTGCCCAGGCAAGGCAATTCCATCCCTTCCGGCTGTCTGAAAGGGATATTTTTTTACAGGTTTCAACGCCTTTTTGGGCAAAGGCAACGCCTTCTTGAAATGCTCCCAAAAAGAAACTGGTGGCGCTGAGCTGGTAATATACAAGGGGGAGGCACGGATCAATGGAAAGCTCCAGCACGGCTTTGAGCAGTTTTTTGTTCTCCTGTTGTGCCCGTTCAAACTCCCCGTTGATGTAAAGCGTATAGGTATAGGATGTGTTGATCAACGCCCGGGATACCCTTCGTTCAAGATCAGGCAACCCCTCAATCACCTCAAAATATATTTTGTAGTATTTTTTTGCTGTTTCAAATTCTCCCAGGACAGAGGATAAAAAGGTGAGGTAGGTCATGGCGATACTATACGTTGTGGAGGGCCTCTCCACTTGATCAATCACCTGTTCCATCAGCAGTTTTGCCTCTTTGACGTATCCTGTAAAATAGTACTGGGAACCCAGTTCCACCAGACATTTTACCATATCTTCTTTGGAGTCTCGCTTTTTAAACAGCTGATGGGCCTGGATGAGATTTTCAATGGCCTTTCCGGGGTTGCCGAAATAGGTAAGGAGTTTGGCCTGGGCCAGCAATAATTGCGGATTTTGTTCGATGACCGATGTGGGTATTTTCTTAAGGCACTTCTCCAGAAAAATTGTTTTACCTTCCAGTAAAAATTCCATTTCATGGCTTTCAATCAGGCGGATGGCTTCATGAAAGGCATGGCCTTCAATGAAATGGTCCAGGGCCTGGAAAATATCCTCATTTTCCATCACTTTGGCGATGGTGCAATGCAGGTGATGAATCTTTGATTCTGAAAACGTTTTTTCAAGCTGGGTTGTTAAGAACTCCTTGAATAAATGATGCAGGTAGAAAATTGTTTCGGATTCATCCACCGGAAAGATCATCAAATGATCTGCAATCATGTTTTTTATAATGGTTTTGGCATCATTCACATCAAATAGTTTACGGCAGGTGTGGATGTCAATTCTATCCAGAAGGGCGGCTTTCATCATGAATGTTTTTATACGGTCCGGCTGGGGGTCAAAAACATTTTCTTTCAGGTAAGAAAAAATATACCGGGGGGTTTGTTTAAATAATTCCAGGCTGTTGGCAATGGCTTCCGGTGTTTTATTATGAAAGGTATATCGTAAAAGAACCAGGCTGGCGGCCCATCCCCCGGTACTTGAACGAATCTCTTTTATATAGGTGTCTGTCTGCAAAAGGGTACCTGAAAAAAAAAGCTTGATCTCACTGCTTGTAAAAGAGAGATCCTTTTCGCCGATCTCCACGAGCTGTTCTTTTGCACGAAGCGATGATAATCGAAAACGTAAGTTCTTTCTGCCAATGATGACCATGTGAACATGGTTCGGCAATCGGTCAAGGATAAATTCAATGGCATGGCTGATCTGGGGAGAGTCCTGGACCAGATGATAATCATCCAGGACAAGAACCGTGGGTTGTGTTACCCTTTTTTCCAGAAAGGCCAGCCATTCAAGCAGAGTATCCGTCTGCCTTTGTAAGCCTGTCTTTGGAATGGGATTTTTCTTTTTATCTTCTTTAAAATCGGGGAAATGGTGTTGGACAGCAGCGTACAGATATGAAATAAACACAAGGAAATCACTGTCCTGCCTGTCCAGCAGATACCAGATGGGAACAATATTCAGGGATTTTAAGGCATCTGTCACAAGGGTGGTTTTGCCATATCCTGCCCCGGCAGTCACAGCAATTAGTTTGTATTGACTGATATCTTCAAACAGCCCAACCAAGCGTTTCCGATGAAGGGTATTATATCGCTTGGGTGTCTGAAGTTTTGACTGTAGTAAGACCATGATGTTTTTCCAGTTCTGTCACGATTATTTTTTTTATATAAAACGTTAGCCTCCAAGGCAACCTCAGCAGAGCCGCCCCCCCGATGGGCAATAGGAACCGGACAATTGAGCTGTCTACAGTTCCGGTCCGGGCCCATTGCCCATCGGGGGGGCGGCGGTATAATACCATTTGGCTCCGCGTCTACGACCCATTTTTCGTTGTGGGCAGGCCAGATCCCCCATACGGTCTGCCCGTGGCAGTTTTATATGAAACTCGGTCCAATATATTGTAATAACAGGGGGTTTGTTCTTTGTTCTGGCAGGCAAATCCGACATACAGGTTATAAAGCTGATTTTGCGAGAACGGCTCAGCCTTTTGTTGTTGTGCATAAAGCAGATGATCATACAGATAATTTTCAATGATTCTCTCATGGCAGTATGATATCATGACCCTCTTTGTTTCAAAAGAGAAGATGGATTTATATAACCAAGTTGCTGGGGAGAAGGTATCATTTTCAGAAATCAGTGTTGTGATCACCCCCCAGAAAACAACCAGAGGAAAAATGAGATTTTGTAAAACATACGATTTTGACCATGGTATTAAAGCCGTGAAGCTGGGATGGTCCCTTGTGGGACCTCCCATGATGAGCGTCTATTGTTATCTGTTTGACGAGATCATGGTGGATACGGGCCAGCCCCACATGGAAAAAGAGGTCCTGGCCATGGCCGGTTCCCATGGAGTCAAACAAGTTTTTCTGACCCATCACCACGAAGACCATTCCGGAAATGCCGCAGCCATTCACAAGGTTCTGGGGGCCAGGGTGTCTGGCCATGCCCTTACCCGGGATAAATTAACGGTTTCCTACCCCATTCTGCCCTACCAGAAATATATCTGGGGGAACCCCACACCGGTGGGGGTCAACACCTTGCCGGAGAAAATAAATACCCCCCTTGGCCGGATGGTGCCGGTACATACCCCGGGCCATTCAAAGGATCATACCCTCTATTTTTTGCCGGATCTGGGAATTGTATTTTCAGGGGATCTCTATCTGGGGGATAGAATTAAATTCTTCAGGTCAGACGAGGAGGTGGGTATCCAGATTGCCTCATTGAAAAAAGTGGCGGCCCTGGATTTTGATACGTTGCTCTGTGCCCATAATCCCCGACTGAAAAATGGCAAGGATCACATTTTGCTAAAGCTGGATTTTCTGGAAAATTTGTACGGAGATGTCGCTTTCTTGTGGGAAAAAGGCCTTTCCGAAAGGCAGATTTTCAGGCAGATGAAACTCAAAGAAGACCGGTTCACCAAATATTTTTGCTGGGGCAATGTCAGTATGATCAACGGCCTTCGATCCATCATCCGACATCATTCAAAGCGCCTGTTACCATTGTCTGGACAGGAGTTGTGACAACGCTGTTTCAAATTTATCGAAGAACAAAATCCGGGCTTGACTACAAGATCGGCCGCTTTTAACATGTCAATTTAAATTCGCAAGGTGCCGGAACATGCCACTTTTTCGAGCATCATCGTCGTCATCTGGAGAATCGAGATCTCATCCTCCACCAATAGAATTGTCTCATATCCTCTCTTTCCATTGACCTCAGGTAAATGATGGCAGACCTCTATTTTTCTTGTCTTCTCACAATGTCAATGTCATTTACATCCAGGGTGGCGGCGATTTTTTCAAGTTTTATCATCAAATGACCGGCATCGGGGTAAGATTTGGATAAAACAAGAAATATATCCAGTTGGCCTATGGTCGTGGCGTTGAGGCCTTTTACAGGATTGCGGGATAAAATATGACCTGCGGCAGAGGCGTAGTCCACCAGATAGTCCGCACGGCTGTCCACAAGCATTTCAAATGCCGCCTTATGGGTTTTGGCAGGCTCGCTGACAATGTTATTCGCAGGGTCCGATATGAATTTACGCAGGCCGCCGTAGCTGTATCCTCCTATGGTGATGATATGCTTTCCGATGAGATCTTCTTTGGACTTTGCCAGCGGTTTATTTTCCATGGAGTAGACATTGAGCGTGGTGGAGTAGATGGGGGCTCTGCTGAGGTTGCCCAGAAGTTTTATTTTCTAATAAAAGGACTTATAAAAAGTTTTTTCCATTGTCCACTCACCATGATTCTGAGCATTCAAAATGCAAAAACCATGAACCCTTCGGGAACCTTATTTGACCGGATCTGCGGCATTACCAGGCATTTGCGGTAGTCCATTTAAGATGACGTGTTCAATTTTCTGTATAGTGTGGGCAGGCTGATGCACAGTTCCCGGGCAACTCGTTTTTTGCCTTCAAGGGTCTGTCCATGGATTTCCAGGGCTTCTTTTATGATAAATTGCTCGTAGTCTCTTAGCTTGGCGGCCAGAGAATTTTTCCCGGTGTGAATACGACTTTTCATGGTAATCCTTGACGGCAGACTTTCTTTCTCAAGAAGGGGACCACTTTCCATATTCACGGCATATTCAATGGTATTTTCAAGCTCCCTTACGTTGCCTGGCCAGTAGTAGGAAGCGATGGCCTCCCGGGCGTCACCGGAAAAACCGTTAATGCGTTTGCCCAGTTTTCCACCGGACTTTTCCAGAAAATAATCGGCCAGGGCGATGACATCCTGTCCCCGGTTTCTCAGTGGAGGAATATGAAGCGGCAATACATTCAACCGGTAATATAAATCCTTGCGGAAGGTACCCATTTTCTGCATGGTTTCCAGGTCCTGGTTCGTCGCGGCAATAATCCTGATATCCACGGTAATGGTTTTGATCCCCCCCACCCGTTCAATGGTCTTTTCCTGGAGTACTCTGAGCAGTTTTGCCTGCATGTGGAGCGGCATATCTCCGATTTCATCAAGGAAAATGCTTCCGCCGCTGGCCATCTCGAATTTACCCGGTTTCCCGCCCTTTCTCGCACCGGAAAACGCGCCTTCATCATAACCGAACAGTTCGCTTTCAAGAAGGGTTTCCGGTATGGCTGCACAGTTGATGGAGATGAATGGCTCGGCAGTTCTGGCACTGTAACTGTGAATCGCACGGGCAAACAGCTCCTTGCCTGTACCACTTTCTCCTGATATCAGGATCGTGGAGTCTCCTGAAGCGATTTTTTTTGAATAGTGTTTCACCTCTTTCATGACCTGACTTTCGCCATGAATATCGTCAAAGGTGTGATCCATCTGTTTGGCTGAAAATTCATAAACCGTTGAGCGCACCGCCTTGATATCCTCAAGATAGATAACGGCTCCCACAACGCTGTCATTCACCTTGACTGGATTTCCCGACATGAAACAATGGATTTCAGGTTGTGAACCTGTTAAAATCTCCCTCCTGCTGATGATCTCTCCATTCTCAATCATTGATTGGAAACAGGCATAGGGCAGAAAGGACTGAAGCTTCATCCCCGGATGGATCTGGTTTTCAGATTTCAGCAGTTGGGTGGCCTTGGCGTTGATCTGGGTAATCATGCCTGCGCCATTGACGGTGATAATACCATTGCCAATGAGGTTGATGGTTGTTTCCAGGTGACTCTTTACCACTGTTTCCTGTTCCAGAGTCCGTTGGAGTCTGATTTCGCTGACGAGCAGGTTTGCCATCTCCCCTAAAAACTCCAGCAGTTCAGAGGTGTTGTTCAGCAGTTTTTCCTTCTGGGCCTGGGTGTAGGCCACCATGAGGATAACTCCCATCAGCTGGCCGTCATAACGTATGGTGCGAAGAACTTCGGCTGTTTCAGGGCAGCTCCCCT
The DNA here is from genome assembly GCF_054657595.1 of Desulfocicer niacini. NCBI lineage: Bacteria > Pseudomonadati > Thermodesulfobacteriota > Desulfobacteria > Desulfobacterales > Desulfobacteraceae > Desulfocicer > Desulfocicer niacini. Next base: position 3,497 of record NZ_BAAHYK010000047.1, on the reverse strand, counting down.
CATAATGACACCCTTTGCATAATTCATTATGCCCGGGATTGGGAAGCACCATGACATCTTTTTCAAACACCCCTTTTACAAAATTCTGGTTGATATTTTCTCCCCGCTTTTCAAGGAATGTTTTGCTGGTCGCGGCGAGCTTGAAATTTGTATCTATGATGGCGACATCGACGCCCATGGCTGCTGAAATGGCACCGACTACATGCTGGACGGTTTCCGTGATCTGTTGAATTGTGGTCATTTCCCTGTTCCAGTGATTCTCATTACTGAAAACATCCTTATCAATAATGAGAATTCCCGCTGTGATTGGTGATGGAAAGCGGTTCTGATGTGCGAGTCCCATGGATTCTACTTCTCACTTTTGATAATTATATTTAAGGGTCCATAAAGTCAACAACTATTATTAATCCCGGTGACAACGTTCAGCCAAACGCCTTGGCAGCGCCCGGTGCGCCCGTTTCAGCAATCGGGCAGTGCCGATCAACCCTGCTTTAGCCATTGACAGGCCACGCCATTTTCCCACCCATAATTTTCTGGCAATGTTTTTGCAAGTGAAGGGAAGAAGTTCCGTCGTTTTATCAACCGGAATGCGTCCGGCAAGGAGTTATTGATAACAACGGCAGGCAATTTTGCTCACCAAAGGAGGAGAGGCAATGCAATACCTATCCAAGGATGACCCGGAAATCGCAAGATTAATCCAGCAAGAGAAAACACGACTGGAAACGACACTGAACCTTATTGCCGCCGAGCATCACTGCCCACCGTCCATCATGGAGGTGCTGGGATCGGTTCTCAATACAAAAACCATTGAAGGGTATCCCGGCAAGCGTTTCCATGCCGGATGCGGATATGTGGATCAGGTGGAAAATCTGGCCATTTCAAGGGGCAGAAAGCTTTTTAACGCCGAGTACGTGAATGTTCAGCCCCACAGCGGGACTTCAGCCAATCTGGCCGTGTATTTTTCCGTTCTTAAGGTTGGTGATCGGATTCTATCAATGCGCCTTCCCCATGGCGGCCATCTTTCCCACGGGCACCGCGCTTCCATAACCAGCAAATGTTTTTCATTTGAGCATTACAGTGTCGATCTTGAAAGCGAACGCATCGACTATGACCAGGTGCATGAGATGGCCGTTAGGTTCAGACCCAGGATGATCGTTGCCGGGGCAAGCTCCTATGCAAGGCTCATTGATTATGAACGATTAGCTGAAATCGCCAGGGAAGTATCTGCTTATCTGCTTGTGGATATGGCTCATATCGCAGGACTGGTCGCGGCAGGGGCGATCCCCAGCCCGGTACCCTTTGCGGATTTTGTGACGTTTACCTGTTATAAAACGATGATGGGGGGCCGCGGCGGTGTCATTCTGTGTAAAAAAGAGTACGGAAAAAAAATCGACAGCAGCGTGTTTCCGGGATGCCAGGGAACCAGTCCGGTAAATGTCATTGCCGCAAAAGCATTGATCTTTAAACTGGCCATGGAACCCCGGTTTAAGGATATTCAGACGAAAACCATTGAAAATGCGGTCCTCCTTGCAACAGAGCTTAAAAACAGAGGTCACCGTATCGTTTCCGGCGGAACCGAAAATCATCAGGTGATCGTTGATGTTGCGTCAAAAGGACTGGCAGGACAGGCCGTTGAAAACAGACTCGAATCCATAGGGATTGTCGCAAACCGAAATGTCATTCCCAGGGACATGGATAATCCTTCTGCAGTAAGCGGTATACGGCTTGGGACAGCGGCTGTTACGGCAAGGGGAATGGCGGAGGTGGAGGTTGCCTGGATTGCCGAGATTTTGGATACCGCCATGTCGAATATGGACAATCAGAAAGTGCTGGATCAGGCAGCCAGGGATGTTCGGACGCTTTGTGAGCGCTTTCCCGTTGACAGATAGATCGGTCATTTTTAGCGGTTCAGGTTAGGACTCAAAAATAAATCATTAACCCAGAAAAGGAGAATTGGCAGATGAACGTATTCAAGACAAGTGTGATCGTTGCCGTTGTTTTTATCCTGATGACAGGTGTTTCCATTGCAGGACAAACCGTTGATGCCGTCAAGGCCAGAGGTATTGTTACTGTGGGGGTGAGCGGCAGTCTTTTTGGTTTCGGAATGCCGGACAAAGAAGGTATCTGGAAAGGGTTGGATGTGGATACGGGCCGCGCCGTGGCCGCAGCCGTTTTTGGTGATGCCGACAAGGTAAAGTTCGTACCCTTGTCAGACAAACAGCGCTTTACAGCCCTTCAATCCGGAGAGGTTGATATCCTTTGTCGCAACGCTACCCGTACCCTGCACCGGGAAACAGCACTGGGACTCAATTTTGTCCATGCGAATTATTATGACGGCCAGGCATTCATGGTGCCGAAAAAATTGAATGTAAAAAGTGCATTGGCGCTGGATGGAGCAACCGTATGTATCCTGCCAGGCACCACGACCGAAATGACAACGGCGGATTTTTTCAAATCCAACAACATGAAGTATAAAACCGTTGTCATTGAAAGTACATCAGAGCTGTACAAAGCTTTTTTCGCAGGACGATGCGATTGCACGACAACGGATTCCTCCCAGCTGGCAGCTGCCCGGGCGATGGCTCCCAACCCGGATGATTATATGGTTCTTCCCGAAGTGATCACCAAGGAACCGCTGTCCCCTGCAGTCCGTCATGGTGACGAACAGTGGCGGGACATATGCGATTTTTCGGTTCTTGCTCTGATCGCAGCTGAGGAGCTGGGTATAACATCAACCAATGTGGATGAAATGCTTAAAAGCGAAGACCCGGCCATCCAACGATTTCTGGGCGTCAGCGGAAGTCTCGGCAAGGGGTTGGGACTGAGCAACGATTGGGCATACAACATCATTAAGCAGGTGGGTAATTATGGTGAGATTTTTGAACGTAATATCGGCGCTGGCACACTGCTTGGATTACAGCGCGGAATCAATGCACTATGGACCAAAGGCGGTTTGATGTATGCTCCGCCGTTCCATTGATTCTGAGTAAATGAATTGTGTCGGCCAAACGACAAATAGATAAAGCATTTTCTTAAATCGGTTATATTAATATTTCAACTTTCGGACTTTGGCGTTGACGAACGGGGTCAGGCTTGTTTTACTGGCGCCTGAGTAACAGGCTCCATGTTATTTTCCAATAATTGTTTATTATATCAGGTCAAAACGCAATAATGCAGGCCTGTCCCCTCCTGAATCAGCTAACTCCGAAAGTTGAGTTAATACCTGTTAGCTGGCTTAAAATGTGTCTGATTGTACTGAATCCAGCTAATGATGCTTAAGCCCATTTGCAACGATGTCTGGCGGGTGTGTCCCACTTTTTGCACAACTATTTTCGTGTCAATTACCTGGAGCTGTATTTAAAAAAACGGTACGTCTTCAGATAAGTATTTCATTGTTTGATATATTTTTATGTAATTTTTCCGGGTTACTTCGGATCTCATTCCATCATGATTTTTTTCCAGACGTCTCAAGATTCTCATGCCAGATTCTGAGTTTA